>PWZW01000193.1 GCA_003567255.1 Puniceicoccaceae bacterium
TCAGTATGGGCGTGTCTGATCCCCGCGCCCTTCCCCGCGGAGGCAATGAAGCGATGCGGGATGCGCAACCCATCCATCGTGTGCGGGTAGACGGCTTTTGGATGGATAAAACTGCCGTAACCAATGCCCAGTTTGCCGCTTTCGTCGAGGAAACCGGGTATCAGACCGTGGCCGAGCGACCAGTTGAAATGGAAGGCGTGCCCGCGGCTCAGCGCGCTCAACTTGATCCGGGGGCCATCGTCTTTTTTCACCCCAGCGAAATCGACAATCCAATGGACTACACGCAGTGGTGGAAGTGGGTCCCCGGAGCCTACTGGCGGGCACCCGAAGGCCCTGACTCCAGTATTGAAGACCGGATGGACTATCCGGTCGTACAAATTGCCTGGGAAGATGCCGTGGCCTATGCCGAGTGGGCGGGTAAGCGCCTTCCCACCGAAGCAGAGTGGGAATTTGCGGCCCGCGGTGGGCTGAGCGGTCAGGCTTACCCCTGGGGCATGGACCTTACCCCGAACGGCGAGTGGCAGGCGAACACCTGGCAAGGAACTTTTCCCCGGCAAGATACCGGTGCGGATGGCTTCGCCGGGCTCGCGCCTGTAGCCCAATTTGCCCCCAACGGCTACGGCCTCTATGACATGGCTGGAAATGTTTGGGAGTGGTGCGCTGACTTCTACCACTATCATCATTACCAACTCCGGGCGCGGAGTGGCGATTTGATCGAGAACCCCCGAGGTCCCGGTCGGAGTTACGACCCGGCGGAACCGGGCTTGGTGAAACGCAGCACCCGTGGCGGGTCCTTCCTCTGCACAGACCAGTACTGCACCCGCTACATGGTCGGCACGCGCGGCAAATCGGAAATCAACTCAGCCGCCAACCACATCGGCTTTCGCCTGGTTCGCGACTAAACCATGAAGCATAGGTAACCAAGGGCTGCCCGCGCTTTCTTCAGCACGCCTCCCGTCGCCACTTGCCCTCCTCCCAATGCGTGTCCCTGCGTTTCTCAAAGTGCTTTTGCTCGGCACCGTGCTCGGGATCCTGGGCCTGGGTGCGCTGCTGTTCGGCGCACGCTATGCGGTCAACCAAACGGCCAGCGGAAAGCTCCACACACAGACCGAAAACATCCCACCCCGAGACGTCGGTCTAGTGCTCGGTTGCTCGCCAAACTTGAGGTCGGGCGCGCCGAATCCGTTTTTTCAATACCGTATCGACGCCGCCACCGCCCTGTTCAAAGCCGGCAAGGTTCGCTACCTGCTGGTCAGCGGCGCAAACCCATCAGCCTTCTACAATGAGCCCTCGGCCATGCGGGCTGCACTGATTGAGCGCGGCGTCCCGGCAGAGTATATCTTCAAGGACTACGCCGGGCTACGCACCCTCGACTCCGTTGTCCGCGCAAAAAAAGTTTTTCAGACAGATCGGCTGACCATCATTTCCCAGGATTTCCACCTCCGGCGGGCGCTTTACATCGCGGACCACTATGCCATCGACTGCATTGGCTTTGCCGCCCGCGACCTAACCTATCGATCCGGGTTTCGCGTCTACCTCAGAGAGGCCTTTGCCCGCGTCAAAATGCTCTTGGATCTGCACGTGCTTAGCATCGGTCCGCGCCACCTTGGTGAGCCGGAAACCATCGGCCGTTCGCACAACTGAGCCTGCATTGCGCCTTGACCTTGAGGCGGCATGCTTCCCTAGTGATGCACCTTACATATTATGACCACCGTTCCGTTCTCATCTCTTGGGCTCAAGCAGCCCCTTCTCGACAGTGTCCACAAACTGGGCTTCGAGCAGCCATCGCCTATCCAAGCGCAAACCATTCCCGTCGTCATGAGCGGGGTCGACGTGATCGGCCTCTCCCAAACCGGCTCCGGGAAAACCGCAGCCTTTGCCCTTCCCGCGCTTAACCAGATTGATCTTTCAAAGAACGCCACGCAGGTCCTCATCCTCTGCCCGACCCGCGAACTCGCCGTTCAAGTTTGCGAAGAGGTGCATCGCCTCTCCTCCTGCCTGAAAGGGTTAACCGCCCTCCCTGTCTACGGAGGCACCCCTATGTTCCGCCAGGTCAAAGGGCTGCGCGCCGGCGCGCATATCGTGGTCGGTACCCCGGGGCGCATCATTGATCACCTGGAGCGTAAAAACCTCCAAACTGACCAGATCAAGATGGTCATCCTCGACGAAGCCGACCGCATGCTCGACATGGGCTTCAAGGAAGACATGGAGAACATCCTTTCGCAAACGCCCGAGGAACGCCAAACCCTCTTCTTCTCCGCCACCATGAACAAACCGGTGGAGAAACTGATTTCCAAGTTTTCCCACAACCCACAAACCGTCGCGATTGAACAACGGGCCATGACGGTTGATGCGATTGACCAGACCTACTACGAGGTGCGCAGCCGGTCAAAGACGGAGGTGCTCTCCCGACTGCTCGACATGGATCCGCCCAAGCGGGCGATTGTTTTTTGTAACACCAAGCAAATGGTGGACGACTGTTGCGAGGCCCTACTCGCCCGTGGCTACGCCGCCGACCGTATCCATGGCGACATTACTCAGCAAGGCCGTGAGCGGGTGATCGCCCGATTCCGTGAGGGTACGGTCGAGTTACTGGTGGCGACCGACGTGGCGGCACGCGGCCTCGACATTGACGATGTGGGCATTGTCTTTAACTACGATCTCCCCTACGACCCGGAAGACTACGTCCACCGGATCGGACGCACCGGTCGGGCGGGACGCTCCGGGCGCGCGGTCACCTTTGTTTTTGGGCGGGACATCCACCGCATGCAAGCGATCGAGCGCTTCACCCGGCAAAACCTCAAGCGCGTGCAGATCCCCACCCAGGAAGACGTCGAGGGCACCCGGGCAGACCGCGTTTTCAACGACGTCCGGACGATGCTGGAGAACAACACTTTTAAAAACCACGATGCCTTGGTGGACCGCCTGCTCGACCAAGGGCACACGCCGACGGATATCGCCAGCGCGCTGTTTACGATGCTGCGCAAGGATGAGAGCCGCCCCGTCGAAGCCATCCAGGAAGACCGCGAACCCTTCCGTCCGGAAACCCCGAGAAGTGGTGGTGGAGGCGGAAAGTTTGCCGGTAAAAAAGGCGGTAAGGGCGGCTTCAAAACGAACTTTAAAAAACGTCCCTTCGACCGCGCACCCCGGGGAGACCACTCCGGCGGCGGTAAACCTTTTGCCAAGGGTAAAGGCAAAGGCCCTAAACCGGAGTGGGCCGCAAAGAAGAGCGCGCCCCCACCCAAGGGTGCGGCCAGCGGACGGCGCTTTAAACGCCCCGATTAAGCGGGCATGGAAAGTAGGGGTGCGGCCATCCGCGCCCAATTCCGCACCGTCCCTGCACTCTCCCGGAGCTACTTTGTTTCCGATCCGCCCGTGGACGGGCTTGATTTTTTTAAAGGATTTTCTAAATTCCTTGGTCTCATTTTTTGAAAACCCACAGCACTATGTCAACAAAAGCACCTGAACGCCACGAATTCCAAGCCGAGGTCAAGCAAGTCCTCGATATCGTCGTCCATTCGCTCTACACGGATAAGGAAATCTTCATCCGTGAGCTTATCTCAAACGCCAGCGATGCGACCGAGAAGCTCCGCCACACACAGCTGAAGGGCGAGGCGATCCACGATGAAACCCTCGAATTGGAAATCAAAGTCTCGACCGACGACAACGCCGGCACCCTGACGATCCAGGATTTCGGGATCGGCATGACCCGCGAAGACCTCGTCGAAAACCTCGGCACCATCGCCCACTCCGGTTCCAAGGCTTTCCTCAAAGCCCTTCAGGAAAACGGAGACCGCAACGAAAACCTGATCGGCCAGTTTGGTGTCGGTTTTTACTCCGTCTTCATGGTCGCGGAATCGGTCAAGGTCTTTACCCGCAGCCACCAACCCGAGGCCCCTTGCCTCTGCTGGTCCAGCGATGGCTCCGGAAGCTACGAAATTGAGGAGGTCGAGGGCGAGCGCCGCGGCACCCGCATTGTCGTTAAGTTAAAAGATGAGTATAAAGATTTTTCCAAAAAAGAAAGCGCCGAGCGGATCATCAAACGCTACTCCAGCTTCGTTCAATTCCCCGTTCTCCTCAACGGCGATAAGCTCAACACCGTACAAGCGGTCTGGCTCAAGCCAAAGTCGGAAGTCACCGAGGAGGAATACAAGGAGTTCTACAAATTCCAGGCCAACGCCTTTGACGA
>PWZW01000179.1 GCA_003567255.1 Puniceicoccaceae bacterium
AGAAGGGCTTCATGGTTCTTTCCTCTATTCCAGATCAAACCGAAAAATCGCATACCAGAGCCGTTGCGGAATCCGAAGAAACGTATGGAGCAGAATCAGCTCATTGATGGACAAAAGCAAGGGATTGAAACGCTCGTCGACCGCATCCTCGCCGCCAAGCAAACCGATCCCACCGCCGACGTCCAGTCCCTCGAAACCCAAATCGACCATTATTTGAAGGTGGCAAGGTAGCAGGGGTGCAGGGAATTCAGATGCAGTGCCTGACGGGGCTCCGCGCATATGCGTAACCGAAATGTTTGGAAATTTGGGTGCGTCATTTCTTCTTGTTAAAGAGCAAGCGCCTTTTATGCTGATGCATAAGAAAGATATTGATAGATTGTGGCGAGTGCACCGCAACAATGAAGGAGGCCCTTTGATGGGTAAGAGTAGTCAAGTTGTCGTTCTGAGCGAAACCGTTCGTATCCAGAAGATTGACCGTGATGATTATATTTCGTTGACGGATATCGCCAAATTCAAAAATGCAGATGACCCGCGGTTTATTATTCAAAACTGGATGCGATCACGGTCCTCGATTGAGTTTTTGGGGATCTGGGAAATCCTGAATAACCGGGATTTTAACCGTGTCGAATTCGACACGGTTAGAAATCAGTCTGGAAGCAATGCGTTTGTGATGACGCCCTCGAAGTGGATTGATTTGACCGGTGCGATTGGAATTATTTCCAAGTCTGGGCGCTATGGCGGGACGTTTGCCCATAAGGATATTGCCTTTGAATTTGCTTCCTGGGTGTCGGTGGAGTTCAAGCTTTACTTGATCAAGGAATTCCAGCGTATGCAGGAGGCTGAGCAGAGACAGTTGGGTTGGGATATCCGAAGGAATCTGACTAAAATCAATTATCGGATTCACACCGATGCCATCAAAGAGAACCTGATTCCGCCGGAATTGACCGGCAAGCAAGTGACGATAGTCTATGCTAACGAAGCCGATGTTTTGAATATGGCATTGTTTGGGATGACGGCGAAGCAGTGGCACGATATGAATCCGGGAGAAAAGGGCAATATCCGGGATCAGGCAAATGTTTCCCAACTGGTTTGTCTGGCAAACCTTGAGAATCTAAATGCGTTGTTTATCAACGAGGGGATGGAGCAGCCCGAGCGTCTGAAGAAGCTAAATCGGATTGCCATTGAGCAAATGCAGATTCTGACGCTGGATCACAATCTGCAAAGGCTTGAAGGCGGAAAAGCATGATGGATTTCCTGAACAACGCTCTCGAATAGCAAGCAATCGAAACGCTCGTCGACCGCATCCTCGCCACCAAGCAATCCGATCCCGCCGCCGCGGTCCAATCCCTCGAAGCCCAAATCGACCACCTCGTCTACCACCTCACCCCCGAAGAAATCGCAATCATCGAAGGTGGCACCGCCAAATGAATCGAATCATTAACTTGTCAACCATTCTTCCGAGTGATAATTTCACCACAGAATGTATATCACTCCATCCTGCGTGATATACGGACCCGCATAATCACTTGTTCGATTAGATAGATGAAAACTTTATCAGCCATATTGTTGAGTTGCGCATTGAGCCTATGCGTCATCAGTCCATCTGAGGGTACCATCCCATTTCCGACTCTCAAAGAAGAGACTTCCTCGGGCTCGCACGTAATCCACATCAGCCCACGCCGCGAGAATGCCATCACGGTATATGATGCTACCGGCGACGTTATGTCTACATTCACGATTGATGAGTTGGGCTTCACTGTGCGGGAACGTCTTGATCACGTTCACTACACGACGGCAGGTTACCAATGGTATTACCCCAATTCAGTGACGTTTTTCAGTAATGACGACCGGTTCTTCATCCTCCATCTTGCATGGGGAAAGACCATTGTCCTTGATTTGGAAACTCTAACGGTGTTGACAGAGATACCGAACGACTTAGTCGCCTATGTCAATAATACTCTCCGATCCAAAGCTATGGCCCTAATCCAAGATCCAGCAGAGCGATTGAAAGAATTTCACCCAAGCTCCGCAAATCGTTTTTTGTTAGAGCGCGAAATGGCAAGAGAGCGTGAAACTGGTGCCATGATTTGCGGTCATCTTCGGATCAGAAAAGCTATTCCTAGGCTAATCGAATTACTAGAGGATGATAGTTTTACTACCATCAGCCGTGGCGGTGCCCATCATGGACCAACATGGCATCGCGTATACTTCGTGCGGAAGGCCGCACTTGATGCTTTGAAGGCCATGAGGCGAAGGGTTCGCGGTGTTGTGACCGAAGAAATCATTGATAGTCCGTTAGATAGAAGAAGATGAAATCCAACAATCGCCTGCACCCTACTGAGGGAAGTTGAATACAACTTCCCTCAGCGGGTGAGGCACACGTTCGGCGAAAGGAAACAAAGGACAATGAAGATGAACAGATTGATTCGAGCAACGGCCGTCTGCCTTGTTGGACTTGCGTTCACAATCGCTGCATCTTGTGCAAGGGCTGAGGAAGCGCCAAAGCGAGCGGAGGCGGCTGACGGTTCAATCACAGTTCGGCCGCTGGCATTCAAGCCAAGTGAAGACGGTTTCTATATCCGGTTCGGAGGCCAGGCCAAGGTGACGACGATGGAAAGCGCCGCCGCGGTGGAGGAACTGCTCGGCAAGGCCACTGCAAAACAGATCCTTGATGTTGTCGACTTCACGAAAGAGAAGGTTGTCCTTGTGAGCTGGTCCACGTCCGGACCGCCCGAGGGATCGCTCAAGCATGAAGTCGAGGGCGAAGGCAAGGAACGGCGACTCGTCTTCTACGTTCAGGGTCCCGCTGGCTCACAGATTCGAGGCATGCGTGAGCGCATCGCCGCCGACTTCTTCGCTGTGCCCAAGGATCTTGTCGTGGCCTTCGACGCGGCAGAACGATTCTAACGCGAGCGCATCAATGCAAATGACTTCGAACCAGCAGGTGCAGACGACGCTTAACAGCGCGCCTGACCTGCAACGTTGGGAGATATGACATGATGATATACAAAACCATTAAATGTGCAGTGTTATTAGCTGTAATCCACATGTATTCAAGCTTGTACGCCGACGAGGTGAGGATATTATCGCTTTCTGCTGAGGGCGAGTTGACGTGGACGAACTTTCAGAGCACTGCATACTGTAGAGTGGAGTTTGCAAGATCTCCAGTTGGCCCATGGCTAGGAGCACTCTCCGAGCCGTGGCGAACATTCGAGCAGACTAATACAATCCATTCCGTAGTTGTACCAACGGATACTCGGCATTACGCAACACCCTCCCCTTTTGCAAGTGCTGACGGTGACGCCGTCTTTTTTCGCATTGTCAGCTTCAGTGCATCACGAGGCCTAGTCGATCGGAACACCTATCCTAGCACGAACAGTGTTGTGATATTCAACGCGAGTGCCAGTGCAGTTAGTGATATCTCGTTGTCGATGGTTGGAGCCACCAACACAGCTTATCTCGCCAGCCTTCTTCCCGCTGAGTCGTCACCCACATTTTTCTTTGTCCTTCCCGCCGCTCCAACAAATGAGCCAATCCCTATCTCTTGGAGTGCCTACGTAGGAAACTACACCCATGAAGATCAAACCAACAGCCTAGACATCTTTATCCCTGCCTACCACACAGAGATCATTGTAGACACAAATGGATGGCACCTTTGGTGAGGTATTTATGAGGCTCCCAACAATCGCCTGCACCCTACTAGGGGAAGTTGAATACAACTTCCCCTAGCGGGTGAGGCACACGTTGAGACGACGCTTCGCGTCGTCTCAATGTCACGGCTCACCGGCTTGCTCCTGTCGGGACGCGAAGCGCGTCCCAACAGTAAGCTGCACCGGTCCTGCCACCTCGCAAACTGCGTTTGCGAGACGGCAAGCCGGTGAGCCGTGACATTCGCAGACAGGTAAGGAGAAACACCAGGACGCAGGGGGTCAAGACGCAGGGGGTGCGCAGAGGTGCGCAGGGTCACGTCTTCACAATTCACAGTCCTTCGTGACGAGAGCGAATCAGGGGGAGAAAGAAGCGGCCAGGGACATTTCATCTGCCGTGGCGAAACTGGTGCGTAACCGCCGCGGGCGAATTTGCTTGCCTATAACTCCCCCGAGCGTGCCGCATGGTCTATTACCAGGGCGTTTGGCAGGGGTCAT
>PWZW01000054.1 GCA_003567255.1 Puniceicoccaceae bacterium
GGTCGCGGGTGCCTATGGGCACAGCCGAATTCGTGAATTGTTGATTGGGAGTACGACGACAGACCTGTTAAGGCGGTGTCGGATACCTTTTCTCTGCTTCCGCTAGGCATTGAATCGGCTTTGGTCTATTCTTGAGCCTTGTTGGGTGGGAAAGGCTGGACAGACCTAAAGCGTCATCTCTGGCCGAAAACGTTTTGGCTTACGCTTGATCAGTGAAGTGTCGGGCATTTTGGAACATCCGGAGCCAGGGCCCTGCCTCTTGAGTGAACTGATCCTTCGGACGGTAGCTCATTTGGACTGAGCGAAAACACCTTTCAGGATGAGGCATAAGGATAGTTGCTCGACCATCTCGCGAAGTAAAGGCCGTTGCACCGCCCGGGGAGCCGTTCGGGTTGAGTGGATATACCTCGGTGGGCTTTCCAGTATAATCAACATAGCGCAAACTAAGCTGTGAGTTCTCCCTGCATTGCGAAAGGTTTCCGGTCTGAGAAAAGTCCGCTCGACCCTCTCCATGGGCGACTGGAATCGGCAAGAGGCTACCCTCCATGCCCTGGAAAAGTATGCTGGTTGACTTAAGCACTTCCACATTCGCATAGCGCGCCTCAAATTGCTCGGAACGGTTACGTTGAAATGTAGGCCAAGCTTCTGCGCCGGGGATAATATCTTTCAGTTGAGAAATCATTTGGCATCCGTTGCAAACCCCCAGAGTGAAGGTGTCACGACGCTCGAAGAAGGTTTGAAACGCTGCTTTGAGCCTTGGGTGGTAGAGAATTGATTTTGCCCATCCAGAGCCTGCACCAAGCACGTCGCCATAAGAAAACCCGCCACAGGCAACCACCCCCGCAAAGGGGGATAGATCGATGCGCTCCTTGATCAGGTCTGTCATGTGAACATCGACGGCTTCGAATCCGGCGCGATGGAAGGCGAAGCCCATTTCGTTTTGTCCGTTGATGCCCTGCTCGCGAAGGATGGCGACCTTGGGCGACCGGGAAGTATTTACCTGAAAAGGTTTGTCCGGATCGAAGCTTGGCCTAACGATAGTACCCTCGTTGGGTGCACGCAACACACCATCAAACTCCTCCTGTGCGCAATCAGGGTGATCCCGCCTTGCTTGCATCCGATAGGTGAGCTCCGACCAGGATCGGTTGAGGGTGCTTAGCTCAGCTTTGTAGATGGATGCTTCATTGAGCGAAATGCTTAATTCGGGCTGGACGGTTGTGCTGCCTATAAGGTGGACGATATGGGAAAGACCGTAGTGTGCCGTAAGTGCGATCACCTCGCTGAGTTTATGTTTATCGATCTCGACGACGGCCCCCAGTTCCTCTGCAAAAAGGGCAGGCAAAACCGCGTTTTGCGCTGAGTTGGGTGTCACGAGCTTGTCGAGGATGATCTGGAGTCCCTTGCGCCCGGCAAAAGCCATTTCACAGAGGGTAGTGATCAAGCCTCCGTCGCTACGGTCATGGTAGGAGAGCAGGAGGCCTTGCTCAATCATGGCTTGGATTGCCGCGAAAAATTTCCGGAAGCGTTCAGGGTTTTCCAAGTTGGGGGAGTCACTGCCGATTTGGTTGTAAACTTGAGCGAGCACGCTGCCCCCGAGCCTTTGTTTACCCTCTCCGAGATCAAAAAGCAGGAGCACGCTGTTTGCGGACTTCAGGTCTGGCGTGAGTGTTTTGCGAACATCCACTACGGGGGCAAAACCGGTTACCATGAGGCTGAGGGGAGATAACTGTTTGTGAGAAACACCCTCACTATCCTGCCAAGCGGTGCGCATGGACATCGAGTCCTTACCTACGGGGATGCAGATGCCCAGGGCTGGGCAAAGCTCCATGCCGACGGCGTGCACGGTGTCAAAAAGCTTTGCATCCTCACTTGGTTCACCTGCGGCAACCATCCAATTTGCGGAGAGTTTAATTTTTCCAAGGTCGCCAATATAGCTGGCTGCCATATTGGTAAGGCATTCGCCGATGGCGATACGTCCCGAGGCGGGAGCATCAAGGATGGCCAGAGGCGTTCGTTCTCCCATCGCCATGGCCTCTCCGGTGAAGCTGTCCATGGTCGTAGAGGTCACGGCGACATCCGCAACGGGTGTCTGCCATGGGCCCACCATTTGATCGCGGGTGACCATGCCAGTAATGCTACGGTCTGCGATGGTGATCAAAAAGGTTTTGTTGGCGACGGCGGGGAAGCGCAGGACTCGATCAATGGCATCGGGGACGGTAAGTTTTGTAAAATCCAGCGCGGCATGCGTTTCTTGATGACGGGTTACCTGACGCAACATGCGCGGGGTTTTTCCCAAAAGGACACCCATCTCCATATCTATCGCGTTATTTTTAAAGTGACTGTCCTCCAAGACGAGCCGACCGTCATCCGTAGCTTCACCGACGACGGCAAACGGGCAGCGTTCACGCAAGCAGATTACCTCAAAGTCATTGAGGCGATCCGGTAAGATTGCCAGAACATAGCGCTCCTGTGATTCGTTGCACCAGATCTCCATTGGGCTCATCGACAAATCTTCATTGTGGATTTTGCGAAGATGAAAGCGTCCGCCGGTAGCCTCGACCAACTCTGGGAGGCCGTTAGACAGTCCCCCAGCTCCGATATCGTGAATGGAGAGCATCGGATTTTCGGCACCGAAAGCGATGCAGGCATCAATGACCTGTTGGCAGCGACGTTCCATTTCCGGATTGCCTCTTTGCACAGAATCAAAATCCAGAGCCTCAGACTGGCTGCCTGCGCCGATGGAGGATGCGGCGCCTCCGCCGAGACCAATTTTCATGGCGGGGCCGCCCAGTTGGATGATCAAGGCGGAAGGTGGGATTGGTTTCTTTTGTACGTGTTCGCGTTTCAGATTTCCCATACCCCCGGCCGCCATGATGGGTTTGTGGTAGCCATGGTGGCGGCCATTATGAGCGATCTGCATGGTACGGAAAAGACCGCAAAGCTGCGGGCGCCCGAATTCATTCCCAAACGCGGCCCCACCGATGGGGCCCTCCAGCATGATATTCAGCGGGCTGGCCATACGTTTAGGGTGCTCTGCAAGATGTCCCTCCCAGGGAAGTGGGTATTCGGGTATATTGAGGTGAGAAACCATGAATGCCGAGAGTCCGGCCTTGGGGCGTCCACCAATACCGGTTGCCCCTTCATCGCGGATTTCTCCGCCAACGCCGGTGGCCGCTCCGGGAAACGGGGAAATGGCGGTTGGGTGGTTGTGGGTTTCCACCTTGCAAAGAATGTCGAGAGTGGTCGCGGTTTTGCGGTATTTTTTCAGATCTGTAGCCTGCTCGACCTCCCACCAATCACCTTGATGGCCTTCGAGAACACCAGAGTTGTCTGAATAGGCGACAAGGGTGCCTTCCGGGTGCATTGCGTGCGTGTTCCGAATCATTTTAAACAATGAGTGCTTCTGACGTTCGCCGTCGATGATCCACTCCGCGTTGAAGATCTTGTGGCGGCAGTGCTCGGAATTAACCTGTGAAAACATTACCAATTCTGCATCTGTAGGATCCCGTCCCATCTTTTGGTAGGCTTCGAAAAGGTAGTTAATTTCCTCCGCGCTCATCGCGAGGCCCCAGTCGACGTTTGCTTTTTCAAGCCCGGCGAGCCCCTCGCTAGAGAGAGGAACCGTGCGCAGGGGGGCGGGCTCCGCAACGGCAAAGAAGTTTTCCAAACGCTCGTAGACGGCCTCCGTCATCCGGTCGTAGAGGAGAGTCAGCGCTGAGCCGAGCTCTGCGTGGGGGATTTCCGTTCCGTCCTTTTTGCAAACGATAAAATGGAGTCCGTGCTCGACCCTACGCACTGCCTTTAGGCCGCAGTTGTGGAAGATATCGGTCGCCTTTGAGGACCATGGAGAGATGGTGCCTTTCCGCGGTGTCACGAAAAAGCCGCCTTTGCGGTTCCACTTTGTTTCCGCCGAAAGCAGCGTCAGGACATGCTCAAAGAGGGTGTCCGGAAGCTCGGTTTCGAGGTCGAGGAAATAGGTAAAGACCGCGGAGAAGTCGCTGATATTTGCGCTCGGGCAAGCGGTTTGCAGTGCTTTCAGGAGCCCTTTTTTACGAAAGGGTGAAAATGCGGTTAAGCCTTGGAGTATGATTGGTTCCATGAGCCGCTAAGCTTGGAAGTTCACTCCGCGGGGAACAAACCAA
>PWZW01000254.1 GCA_003567255.1 Puniceicoccaceae bacterium
AAAGGCTCCATAGGCGGAGAATTATATGGAAAGGGGGATGTGTATTCCTTTTTGCCTACGTGCGCGGTCAATCGATGCCGATTCGTTTATCCTAGGTGTCCTTATCGGCAGTTGTGGGGACCTTTACGTTTTCGATACATGACGCCCTTAGGTTTTTTCGGTTGGGTGCGTCAAGTTCTGCAAAAAGGATTTTGGATGTCTTTGGACTAAGATGCCGGGTGGTTGTGGGGTTTGCTTGTGGATGGGTCCTCGCCTCTAAACGCCCCAACCCGCGTGGCTGTCACTTGGCCTTATTCGGTACATCTTCAGTGTGAGAGCGTCCGGCACTTGCGTCCATGCGAGAGCTGTGGTTAGCCTTTTGGTATGGCAGAAACTATATTCATCACCGGAGTGAGCCGTGGCCTGGGGCACGGGCTGGCGGAGTATTATTTAAAGCAGGGCGCGGCGGTTTTTGGGTGCAGCCGGGGGGTGCCGGAGGATTTGGTCTCGGCGGGCTTGCGGCACGTTTGCCTTGATTTGGCTGGGGGAGCGTCGGGAGCGGCGCAGCTGCGCAAGCTTTGCGAGGGCGTTGATCACTTTGACCGGGTGATCCTCAATGCGGCCAAGCTAGGGGAAATTCGCGACCTGAAGGACTGTTCCTTAAGTGACCTCCGGGAAACTATGGAGATCAATGTGTGGGCGAATAAATGGATTGTGGAGACGGTGTTTGAGCGGGTCCCGAGCGTGCGGCAAGTTGTGGGCATTTCCTCGGGCGCTTCGCTTTCGGGTAGCCGTGGCTGGAATGGCTACAGTCTTTCGAAGGCTGCATTGAACATGTTGATGCAGCTCTTTTCGGGGGAGTATCCGGATACGCACTTCACCGCGTTTGCTCCCGGACTTATTGACACGGCCATGCAGGACTACCTGACGGGCCTTCCCGAGGATGAACGCTTTAGCCCGCTGGCAAAACTCAAGGCCGCGAAGGGAACCGAGGCGATGCCGGATAAGGATACGGCGGCGCGCTTGCTCGCCGAGGCCTTTCCCAAGTTACTGGAGTACCCGAGCGGAAGCTATGCGGATATTCGTAAAATGAGCTGAAGGGCGGTTCGAGGCAAGGAAGCTTGGCCTACATCAGGTGTTTCCAGGCGTCTTTAGCGCCAACTTCCTTGACCAGCGCTTTAATCTGCTGGGCCTGCTCTTTTTTACAGATGAGGGTGGCGTCTTTTGTGTGGACCACAATCAACTCGTCCACTCCCAGGAGCGTGACAAGGTGCCCGTCGTCGCGGGCGTAAACGATATTGTTCTTTGCGTCCTTCGCATGCGCGTTGCCCCGGACGACATTGCCGTTTTCATCCTTTGGGTAGTGACGTTCAATCGCTGGCCACTCGCCGACATCGTCCCAATCGAAGGACGATTCAATCATGGTGACGGTCTCGGCTTTTTCGATCACCGCATAGTCGATTGAAATTTTTTCCAGCTGTGGATAGTACTCCGCGAGGAGCGCAGAGAGTCCCTCACCCTTGTCCAGTCCAGCGGCGATGGCCTGGCAACTTTTCCACAGCTGAGGGGTGTTTTTTTCAAGCTCGGTAACGATCGTGGGGACGGTCCAAACGAACATACCCGCATTCCAAAAATAGTCTCCGGAGGCGAGGTACGCTTTTGCGGTTTCGGCGTCGGGTTTTTCCACAAAGCGCTTCACCGAGTAGAGGGTCTTGCCGGCGTAGCTTTTGCCTGGGGCTCCCTGCTGGATGTAGCCATATCCGGTGGCGGGGTGGCTTGCCTTGATCCCGATGGTGGTGAGTACCGGTTCAGCTTCGGCGGCGGCAAAGGCGGCCTCAAGGACCTTGCGGAAATTGGCGCCGTCGTGGATAACGGCATCGGCCGGGAGCATGGCAAAGGAAGCTTCCGGAGATTCACGCCGGACGAGGACGGTGGCCAGGGCGACGGCGGCTGCGGTGTCGCGCCCCATCGGTTCGCCGACAATCTTTGCCGGATCCAGGCTTGGACACACCTCCAGAACGGCGGCACGCTGCTCCTCGTTGGTGATGATGAAGATGTTTTCAGCCGGGACCAGGCCCTCGAGGCGATCAATGGTCTGGGAGAGCATCGGCGTGTCCCCGACGATCGGTAATAGTTGTTTCGGACGGCTGAGGCGGCTTTCCGGCCAAAAACGCTCCCCGCGTCCACCTGCCATGATCACAACAAATCGTTTGCTCATGGGGGAACAACTTTGCCGATCAGCGGGGCGGTGCAAGGGTTAATCAATAAAAATAATCCGAGAGATGCGTTTTCGCTGGCGGTGAAGTTGTCTTTACAAGCGGGTAGGGGTGGGCAAGTGCCAGGTCTCGGCCGGACCGACGGGGACGATGCCGCTCGGATTGATATCGTCGTGCGTTGCGTAGTAGTGCCGTTTAATGTGATCAAAGTTCACCGTGGCGGCGACGCCGGGAAGGTTGTACACTTCCCCGGTGTGGCGATGCAGGTTTGGGTAGGCGCGCAGGGTGCGGAGGTTGCACTTGAAATGACCGTGATAGACGGCATCGAAGCGTATGAGGGTAACGAAAAGACGGATGTCGGTTTCGGTGAAATGGGCTCCGCAAATAAAGCGGTTTTCTTTTAAGTGATCTTCAAGTTTATCCAAGGTGTCAAAAAGAGGATACACTGCAGATTCGTAGGCCTCCTGCGAGGTAGCAAAGCCGGCTTTATAAACCCCGTTGTTCACCGTGTCGTGAATCAGTTCGTTCCATTGATTCACCTGCGCGCGAAAACGTTCAGGGTAGAGGTCGAGGTTCGGGGATTTGGCAAATGCCGTGAAGGCGCTGTTGAGGATGCGCAGGAGATCGTCGTCTGAATTGGATACGATTTGCCTGGTTTGGGTGTCCCAGAGGACGGGGACGGTGACCCTTCCGGAAAAGTCAGAATCTGTTGCTGCATAGGCTTCTTTCAAGAAGCGAAACCCGGTTTTTGGATCGGGGGAAGATTCGTCTTTCCCGCTAAAGGTCCACCCGTCTTTTTCGTTCCGAATCGGGTCGACGATGAACATCGGAATGGTTGCTTCCAGTCCTTTCAGCAAACGCGCAATAATGATGCGGTGTGCCCAGGGGCAGGCGAGGGAGACATAGAGTCGATATCGTTCGGCCGCGGCGGGAAACCGGGCGGTGTCCGATGCTTCGACCCAAGCGCGGAAAGCATCTTCCTGGCGCTCGAAACTCCCGTCTTGTGAGTGCTCGTTTGGAAATTGTGGATTTGCCATGGGATTGACCGGGCTTGGGGTTTGGAAACAAAACAGGCGGCGGGGTGCGCCGCCGCCTGTGAGAAACGTAAAGATATGAATGGAGAGAACTCCGCCTTAGGCGTCAGGCGCCGCTCCGGCGATTGCCATGGAAATTTCAATTTCGTTGGCGACTTTGTCTTCTGCTTGGCCGGCCATGATGCCGAAGTCATCGCGCATCACCGAAAAGCGGCTGCGTACCACGAGGAGGTCCCCCTCCATCTGCCCGTTGCTACGCTCGCCCAAGCGGTCGGGGAGGTAGGTGAACGTCACGGGAATGGTGATTTCCTGGGTCGTGCCTTTCAGCAGGAGGGTGCCCGTGACGTGTGCTTCGATGGTGTTTTCGTTTCGCTCGATGTGCCCAATTGACTTCGCGGTGAAGATGATTCGCGGGTTTTGGGCAGCGTCCAACCAGTTCTCGCCGTGCAGGTGGTCGCGCATGACCGGGTTTGGCACGTTCAAAGATTCTGTTTGGAGAATGATTTCACCGGAGATGTTTTCCGGATGATCAATGTCGAAATTGATGGTTCCCGTGATGCCGCTGCCGGTTCCGGCAATTGCTTCGAGGGGTGCATCCAGGTTGAAGCGGATGTTATTCACGCCTTTGGGATCCTCAAAATCAAATTCCTTTGCGGAGAGGGCGCTGAAGGCGAGGAGACTGGAGAGGAGGGTGATATTTAGTTTTTTCATGTTTTTTGGTTTTGATGTGGTGGGTTCAGGATTTTTGCGTTGGCAAAGTTTTGGTGGATTGGCGGCGGGCTAGCAGGCCAGCAATGATTAATAAGCAAGTGACGAGAAGTCCTGCGGAGACCATAAAGTCGAGCCCGGGGACAAATCCCTCAGTGTATTCAACATATTCGATTCCCGTAATCTCGTCGACCC
>PWZW01000127.1 GCA_003567255.1 Puniceicoccaceae bacterium
AAGCGGGAGACGGCGAAGATGCCAGAGTCAAAAGCGCCATTGGAATTGGAGCGCTCCTGAATGATGGCTTGGGCGACACGATCCGTGTATCACTCACAGAAGACTCGGTTTACGAGATCCCCGTCGCACAAAGTCTGGCAGAAAAAGCGACCAAGCTCTGGCAACGCGAGGACCCGCTCCCTGTCAACGAGCGCGCGCGCGATGCGATTGACCCTTTTAGCTTTGAGAAGCGTGTGGCACAGCCCATACAGCTTACCTCGAAGTGTACCCTCGGCGGAGAAGCACCGCCTGCGGTTTTTGTAAAGACTCCCCTTCCGGTGAGTGAATACGCGAAAATAATCCCCGAAGTATGCTCGACGCAGATGCGCCAGCCCGATGCGAAGTTGGAAGGCTTGATCATAGCCGTGAACAAAGTAGAAGACTTCGAACATCTCTGGTCGCTTCATAGCGCACTGGAGACCGTCTTGGAAAGTCTCGCGATAGAGTTGGGTGATTCCATTGACCTTGAGGATTTAGAAAAGCTAACCTGGCCCAAGGGAGGGGCGCAGTGGATGCTCATCCAACGCTTCACACGGGAGGATACCTACTACGCCCCCCAGATGCTCGCCTTTTGTCGAAGAAAGCAGCTCACCCTCGTGGTCGACACCACCCCTGAGGCGCTTGAGGCGGGCCTGGGCCATGCGCTTCTTGCCGTCCCTGGAAAAGGGGACTTTTTACTCAGTGCTTCGCGCCCCGAAGCAACACTCAATCCCTTAGCCACCCACCGAATGCTGGCCGATATTGCTCAAATCCAGGGTCTAAAAGCACCGCTCTGGATACGCAACACCGCGGAAAATACGATTGATCCAAAGGACTACTTCAGCGACCGCCTATTGGAGGCGAGCATCTTTTCCGGCGCCCTGCTTTGTGATGGACTTGGTGATCTCATTAGCATCGAGACCGAGCAAAACGTGGCGAAAGCGACTGCCCTTGCCTACAACATCCTTCAGGGCGCGCGCGCCAGGGTTTCGCGTACCGAGTTTGTGGCCTGCCCCAGTTGCGGCCGCACATTATTTGATCTCCAAGAGGTCACACGCCGAATCCGGTCGCGCACCGATCATCTAAAAGGAGTGACTATCGCGATCATGGGTTGCATCGTGAATGGCCCGGGTGAAATGGCGGATGCGGATTTTGGATACGTTGGTGGCGCCCCTGGAAAGATCAATCTCTACGTGGGCAAAGAGTGCGTTAAGTACAATGTTCCGGCGGCGGAAGCCTTGGACCGACTGATTGACCTAATCCGTGAACATGGGAAGTGGATCGAACCCCGCGAAAAAGTTCAGGAAAACGTATAAACCCGCGCCTTCCCCATTCGGGCAAAGGCCACAAGATCGGCCGCCACTACCCACGTTTGCGGACTGACTACTCGCCCAGCTTACTCTTCAAGCCGCTATGGCGGACTTCCTTTCCGCTAAAAAGGAAAATCGCCTCTTCAGCGATGTTGGTCGCATGATCCGCCATCCGCTCAAGGGACTTGGAAATCAGGATAAGCGCGAGCAATGAGCCACAATTCTCCGGGTGCTGTGCAATATCTGCGCTGAACTCCTCAAAGTTTGAGCGATTCATCGAGTCCACCTGTTTGTCGCGGCGAATCACGGAAACAGAACTATCAACGTTTTCACTGGTGAGCGACTGGACCGCTTCTTGCAGCATCTCGAAAACGGCTTCTCCCATCTCCGGAATGTGTTTAAGGTCTGCCGCCACACCCTCTTGGTGTACCAGCTTTACACGCTTGGCAATCGCCTTGGCCTCATCACCGATACGCTCAATATCATGCGTGGCTTTTAAAGAAACAGTGATGAGACGCATATCCGAGGCAACGGGCTGGCGGAGGGTCATGTACCGAATCGCCTCAGCGTTGATTTCGTTTTCGATACGGTCGATTTCCTTGTCCTTGAGAATCACTTCCTCAGCGAGTGTAAAATCGCGTTCGACGAGACTTTTCAGCGCGTTTTCGGCGTTGGTTTTAGCGAGCTCCGCCATCAAAAGGCACTTGTTTTTAATCTCGTCGAGTTCTCTTAAATAAGATGGTTCCATCTGTCAGTTGGTTGAGTTTAGCGTAAGTATAGTGGTTAGCACCAGGAAGGGAGACAAAAACCGGGTTTATCCAAAACGTCCGGACACATAGTCCTCGGTCTGTTTTTGTTCTGGATTCATGAAAATTTGCTGGGTTTCGTTGTATTCGATGAGCTTACCCAAATAAAAGAAAGCGGTACGGTCTGAAACGCGTGCGGCCTGTTGCATGTTGTGAGTTACGATCACGATCGTGTACTCCTTTTTCAACTCATGAATGAGCTCTTCGATCTTCCCGGTCGCGATGGGGTCAAGGGCCGAACAAGGCTCGTCCATCAAAAGAATCTCCGGTCGATTGGCAATTGCACGGGCGATACACAGTCGCTGCATCTGCCCACCGGAAAGGCCGAAGGCACTCTCGCTAAGCCGATCCTTGACCTCCTCCCAGAGCGCCGCGCCCTTGAGCGATCGTTCGACCACTTCATCCAGTTCAGACTTTTTGCTGCGACCAGCCACCCGTAAGCTATAGACAATATTTTCGTAAATCGACTTAGGGAACGGATTGGACTTTTGAAACACCATGCCGATGCGCTTGCGTAGGGAAATCACCTCCAAGAGGGGGTTGTAAATACTGTAGCCATCGATCGTGATGTCTCCCTCGTGCCGGATACCATCAATCAAATCGTTCATTCGATTGATATTGCGCAGCAAGGTGGATTTACCACACCCGGAAGGTCCAATAAATGCGGTGACCTTTTTCTTGGGGATGTCGAGATTCAGATCAAACAGGACCTGCGTACTCCCACCGTAAAAAAAGTTGTAATCCTTAATCTTGATGAAATCAGGCTTTTCAGATGGTTCAGATGCCTCAGCCGACTGACTTGGCTGAAAACCCTTTTGCTGGAAAGTGTGGCTCATGATTATATTTGCGTGTGTGTTAACTACTAAAAGGAGAACGCTGCCTTAGAATGCAGCAGACTGAAGCTTTTTCCTAAGGTGATTACGAATAAAAATGGCACCGAGGTTGAGAACCACAACCAAGAGAATCAGCACCAGCGTGGAAGCAAAAACCAATGGCTTGGTGGCCTCAGTATCGGGTGACTGGAGTGCGACAATGTAGATATGGAACCCGAGGTGCATGAACTTTCGATCGAGGTGAACAAAAGGGAAAAGGCCATCAATGGGGAGGCTCGGGGCGAGTGCCATCACCCCGACCAGGAGCAACGGTGCCACCTCACCGGCACCACGCGCCATGGCAAGGATCAACCCAGTGAGAATACCCGGACTGGAAGCGGGCAAGACAAGCCGTTGGATGGTTTGCCACTTGGAGGCGCCACAGGCCAGCGACCCCTCGCGCACACCACGAGAGACCGCAGCGAGCGCCTCCTCGGTAGCGACGATCACGACAGGCACCGTCATCAAGGCAAGTGTCAACGACGCCCAGAGGATACCACCGGTACCAAAAACAGGCGTATTGATCGCGACCATGCGCGGATAGAAAACGGCATCGATTGTGGCCCCGACCTCGTGAATGAAGAAACCGAGCCCGAAAACTCCGAAGACGATCGAAGGCACCCCAGCTAAGTTGTTGATCGATATCCGAACACAACTAACCAGAGGTCCCTGCTTGGCATACTCGCGAAGGTAGACGGCAGCCAAAACGCCAAACGGGGTAACCGCCAAACTCATCAGCATGGTCATGACAAAAGTGCCAAAGAGTGCGGGAAAAACACCCCCTTCCGTATTAGCTTCACGAGGATAGTCGGAAAGGAACTCCCAGATTTTAAAGAAAAACCAGCCCGTTCGCTGGGCGAGACTCATTTGATTTGGGAGGTAAAAATTGACGATATCCCCGAGCGGTTGGACCCGCTCAATGCCCCCGACAAGCTCAAAAGCAAGGGAGTGTTCGCGCATGCGATCACGCAGAGCTTGGCTACGCTCTTCGAGGGGCCGAAGCTCCGTGCGCAAATCCTCGATACGCTGCCGACGCTCCGCCAACTCCTCGCGCTGACTATCGCTGATATTCTCTAAAGTGGAAAGGTAGCGGATCTCCAGATTTTCGCGGTTTATCTG
>PWZW01000009.1 GCA_003567255.1 Puniceicoccaceae bacterium
AATCTCTGAGGGAGTTTCCTCCGCCTTCGAGATGCGTACGACGACACGACGGTCACCGACTTTACGGCCGTAAATGGTGATGCGGTTTTCGCGGTGCACTTCACCGGTGCGGAAATATCCATTTTCGTCCATCACCCGAATGGCCCGGCGGAAAACGCGATCCGGGGTCGCATTCAGGGGTCCTGTGAAATTTCCGTTCGTGAAAGAGGCGGTTTGCTCCTGTCCCGAAATAGGGTCAATCGCCACGGGGGTGGTGCACCCGGTGAAGATAATGAGGAGAGCGCCGGCTCCGAGAAGAGAGAGTGTACGTTTGAACATAGTATAAGGTTTGAATGAATTTTTTGAGGAGTGCAATCAGAAGCGCTTGGAATAGGTGATTTCATTCGCGTCCCGAAAGTAGAGTATGCCCTGTCGCGCCAGAATAAACCTTAACCCGAGGGACTCGTTAACGAGGTCGCCTTGCTCATATTGGACCCCGTTGATCACTGCCCGGGAGGAGGTTTCGCTGGAGCGCACGCTTCCAATGAAAATTCCCTGAAGGTAAGCGCTCACGGCTTCAGTCATTGCAGGGTCGGGTGAGGCTTGGGTCGACTGGCGGATGGAGGGCAGTAAGGGTGAGGATGGTTCGGATGCCTCCGCAGGCGAGCTGGCTTCTGGCTGGGGTTTTGGGGAAATGGGCGCAACCCCAGTGTTCATGATCGAAAGCGAGGGCTCCCTGCTGGATGCGGTGATTGTTGGGATCTCCGAAGGCTCTGCCGGGAGGCTTGCTTCTGGTTGGCGGAGGGTTGCGTTGAGCTCCTCAGCCCTTTCCGCTGCCGTGTTTACCGATTCCCGCGCGCGGGTTACGGGGCCGGAATCCTCATCGCGGTCCGCGCTTGTCTGTCCTGTTACTGGTGCCGCGGCAGTTGGCGCGGGTGTATTCGAATCGTAAATCAGCACATAGTACAGCCCCGCGCCACATCCCAGGAACAGCACGGCAAATACCAAAAACGTGATCACCGTGGCGGTCTTGTGCTTCGTTTTTGTCTGCACCTCCTTGTCGGCTGAGCCTGGGCCGGAGCTTGACTTGGGCGCTTCGGGTTGCGCTTCGTTGGCAGGCGCTTTTTCAGGGGGTAAGGCGCTTGGCTTAGGCTCGACACTTTTTGACTCCGCGGGTGGCTTGGATTCACTGTCAGCTTTTGGCGATGCGGGCGCTTTGATCGGCGGGGGCGCAGTTGCTTCCGAATTCCCGCTTTCCTCAAGGTGTGATGTACCAAGGAGTGTTTCCTCTTGTTCCCGACCTGAAGGCGGGGGTAAGGGCTCTTCGTCTTCTTCGAGGGTGCGCGCAGGAACCACGCGTTTTTCCGGTGCGCTCGGAGCTTCCTCTCTATCGGAGTCCGCAGGTTTTGTGGGAAGCTTGAGCATAGGCTCTGTCAGCGGGGGTTCCGCCTCATTTGCGGCTTCGCCCGCTGCTTCTGCGTTTTCGGAATCGGCCTCTTTCGTCGAGGCGGGCTTATCCGTAACGCTGGAAAGTTTGAGTCGGTGAGGAGCACTGGCTTGGTCAACGTCGGAGCTGACCTCCGCGTCTGGTGGGGGAGGCTTTTTTTCAGCCTGTGCTTTTGCATCCCCTTCGGCCTCGCTTTTTTCTGCGGCAGACCTCACCAGCCTTAGCGGGCTTTTCGGTTTTGCATCTTGATCAAGCTCATCCATTTCGACGACATTTAAGAGAGTTACCAAAGCTTTGGCAAAGGTTTTATAGCTGGTCGGCACCCCCCTGAAAATGATCTGGAACTTTGCCGAATGATGAACCATTTTAAAGATCCTCACTCACCACTCACCTTGGATATGCCTTCGTTTTCAGAATTAAATCAAACCTCGGTCGCACCGCATGCGGCAGGGCTTAGCCATTCCGACCAATGAAAATACTTGTCGTCGGAGCCGGAGAGGTCGGGTATAATTTATGCCAGTTGCTCTCTGAACAGGGAAATGATGTGACCATTATTGAATCGTCACAATCTCGCAGTGCCAAAGTTGACGAGGAACAAAATGCGCGGGTGGTCTTGGGCGACGGCTCATCAGCTCGGGTCTTGGTGGATGCCCGCGTCAGCCAGTGTGATGCGTTTCTCGCCCTGACCAGTGACGATAAAACAAATATCGTTTCGTGCTCACTCGCCAAAGGCCTCGGAGCCAAGCTCACGATTGCGCGAATCCACGACGATACTTACAGCGACACATCGCTCATCAATTACCAACTCCACTTCGGGATCGATCACTTGATCAATCCGGAGGCCATTTGCGCAGTCGAGTTGGCCAAGGAAATACGCAATCCGGGGCGGGTCGCTGTGGAAAATTTTGCCCGCGGTCAGATTGAGGTGCAGCAATTACCCGTGGCCAGCCGCTCTCCCTTGGTCGGACAACAGTTAAAGGATATTCGCCTGGATAATCGGGTGCGTGTCGGTTACCTCCAGCGCAAGGGGATCATTGAGGTGGCTTCCGCCGATACAACTCTGGAAACAGACGACATTGTTACCCTCTTCGGACACCCCGAGGCGCTCTATGATATGCGGAAGCGGTTCGACCCCAACGCCAAGACGGAGCAAGTAAGCGTAGTGCTTTTCGGTGGTACTGAGTCAGCCATTGGGCTCATCCGCTTGCTCAACAATCCGCGATTTATGATCCGGGTGATTGATAAGGACGCCGAGCGCTGCCGCCAACTTGCTGAGCGTTTTCCGCGGGTTCGGATCATTCACGGCGATGGTACCTCCCTGCGCCTGCTTGAAGAGGAGCAAATCGGACAAGCCGACTACTTTGTGGCCTGTACGCGAGATGATGAGCATAATATCATGACCTGCCTCCAGGCGAGTAAACTAGGCAGTGCGCACGTTCAGTTGGTCATTAATAAGGCCGACTATGAAGAGGTTTTGGATACAATGAAAACCACCCTTTCGATCGAGATGGTGGTGTCTCCCCGCCAAGCTAGCGCGAACACCATTTTGCGACTCCTCTCGACCGAACCCTACGTTGAAATGGCCGCTTTGCCTGACGGTGCCGGGCGTATTCTGGAAGTCAGGATCGGGGAGAACAGTCCCTGCGCAAACAAATTAGTGCGCGACATCAGTCTACCGCGCGGGGGCCTCTTTGTGGCACTCCTCCATAAGTTTAAGGCCAAGGTACCCGCCGCGGACGACAAAATTCTCGTCGGTGATAGGGTGGTGGTCATCGTCCACGAAAAACTGGAGAAAGAGCTGATCAAGCGCCTTCTCGGCTGATCTTTTGGCGTGAACAAGCCGATCATATTTAAGCTCCTGAGCATCGTCATGATTCCCATCGCCTGTGGCATGGGGCTAAGCATGATTGCCGGAGTCATGATGGGTGAGCCGGCCAACGACGGGGCGATGTTTGCCCTCGCAGGTGCCTGCGCGGCAACGCTCTTGCTGGCCGGGCTCTTTAACTTTCTCGGGCGTCAGGCACAAAACCGCATTTTTCGCAGAGAAGCACTCTGCGCCATCGGCGTTGGCTGGCTCACGGCCTGTGTACTCGGCGCAATTCCTTACTACTGGGGATTGCCCGACTGCGATTTGAGTGACGCCATTTTTGAATCGGCCTCCGGTATTTCGACCACCGGTTCGAGTGTCTTTTCCAATCTCGATGAGTTTCCCCCGAGCCTCCTTTTCTGGCGTTCCATTAGTCAGTGGATTGGCGGCCTTGGCGTAGTGGTCTTCTTTGTCGCCCTGCTCGGCTCCCTTGGCGTTGGTGCTAAAATCCTTTTCTCCAACGAATCGACGGGTACCGCCAGTGATATGGATCAGGGGCGGATACAAAGTGGCGCTTTCCGTATCTTGATGCTCTATCTTGCGCTTTCCGGTGCCTGTTTGATTGCCTATCAAATCGCCGGGATGTCTTGGTTTGATGCCTTCTGCCATACCTTTACGACCGTTGCGACCGGCGGCTTTTCCACCCATCCCGAGAGCATTGGGGGATTTAACAGCGCCGCAATTGAGTGGATCTGCATTGTCTTCATGATCCTTGGCGGAATAACTTTTGTGTACATGTTGCGAATGCTCCGGGGAAATCGGGGAGCCACCTTGCGCAATACGGAAGTAAACTGGTATTTCGGCCTGCTGCTTACGGTTTCCGCCG
>PWZW01000218.1 GCA_003567255.1 Puniceicoccaceae bacterium
GAGCGGATTCTCGCGGTGCGTCCCCGCCTGGATCGGTTTTTGGCCTTTATCGCGCTGACTGCCGCAGCTGCGCCGCTGCTCGGGCTGCTGGGAACGGTCACGGGGATGATCAAGACCTTTAATCTCATCACTATTTTTGGCACCGGGGACGCCAAAAGCCTTTCTTCAGGCATTTCGGAAGCGCTGGTCACCACGGAATTAGGGCTGATCGTTGCGATTCCCGCACTCATTTTGCACGGGCTCCTCGCTCGTTCCGCTCGTCAAAAGGTCGGCGATATGGAGCAAACTGCAGTCGGCTTTATTAACGGTGTTTCAGGGAATGAACCTTCGGCCTAAGCTCTAAACGAGGACTGTACCCATGTGGGAAAAAATTGTAGAAATATGGTTGAGTGGCGGTTGGGTGATGATCCCGCTCGCTTTGCTCGCTGTATTCATCTACTCCCTGGGGATTAGTCTTTTGTGCTACCTCCGCAAAGGCAATATGAAGCTGGGCCGGGAAAGCGATTGGCTTGTTTGGATTCAAGAGCCTTCCAAAGCAAAGGGCCGGGCAGGGGACATCATTCGCTACACCCAAGACGGGGTGACCGCGTCCAGCGAGGTCAGTAACCGTTTTTCAGAGGTGCGGCTGGATATCCTGAATGGTATTGATCGGCGGATCTTTTTTTTGAACACACTGGTGGCTTCTGCCCCGTTAATGGGTCTGCTCGGGACCGTTATTGGGATGCTGGGGACGTTTGCCGCGATCTCCCTGGGCGGGGGCAGTGATACGGTGGAGCTCGTTTCCGGAGGGATTTCAGAAGCGCTGATCACGACCCAAACCGGCCTGTTCATCGCATTGCCGGGAGTCTTTTTAATCCTTAGAATCCGCCAAAGAAAAAACGCGATCGAAGCAGCCTTGGCTCGCATCGAGTCGCTCAGTCTCACCACGCTTAAGCTTGATTAACTTTTCCCCGTAATCCCCATGCGCAGAAACCTTGCAAATAACGACCGCGATGACGTTGAGATCAATCTTTCTCCGATGATCGATATGGTCTTCATCCTTTTGATTTTCTTCATCGTCACTACGGTGTTCGTGGAAGAGACCGGCGTTGAGGTGCGCAAGCCCGAGGCGGCTGCGGCGATTCAGCTGGAGAGGAACAGTATCCTTATCGCCGTTACCTCAGATGACCGCGTCATCTATGGAGGGCGGGACATCGGGGTCGGCGGGGTTTCGGCCATTGTTAAGCGGCTCACGTTGCGTGAGGATGTCCCCGTTATCATTCAAGCGGACGAGGGGGCCAGCCATGGTGTCTTCTCCCGTGTTTATGGTGAGGCCAAGCTCGCCGGGGCAAAGTCGATCAACTTTTCGACGGAACGTTAATCATTTACCGCACAAATTATGCCTCTGGTCTACCAACGCTCGCAAAAAAAAGGCTCCCGCTCCGTCGGTATCCTTGGCGGGCTTGCGGTGAGCGGCTTGCTTTTTTTGGCAATTCCACTCACCCAAATCTTTACTGAATACACTCGGCCCAGTACGGAAATCGTGTCGATAGAGATGGCTCCACCCCCTCCGCCACCCCCGCCTGAGGATCCCCCTCCACCGCCCGAACCCGAGGAGGAGCCCCCCGCCCTGGAATTCGAGCCCCCGCCCCCGCCGATCACCTTGGAGCAGTTGAATGTGGCGCTTGAAGCGGGGGTTGGCGACGCGGTCGACGGAGATTTTGCGATGCCTAGCTTAACGGTTGAAAGCGAAGATTTGGGTAGCCTCGATATTTTCGATATCAGTGACCTCGATAAAAGGCCGGAAGTCGTCAGGCAGGTCGCACCGATGTACCCTCCCGATGCACGGCGTGGTGGCATCAGCGGCTATGTTCGGGTGAGCTTTATCATAGACCAGAACGGTGCTGTCTCGGAGGTGCGGGTGATCAGTTCCAGTGATTCAGTGTTTGAAAGCCCAACCATAGATGCGGTCCGCCAATGGCGTTTCACCCCCGGTGAAAAAGACGGAAACGTGGTCACCACCCGAGCGGAAACCCGCGTGCCCTTCAGGATCCAGTAACTTATCCAGACAATTTTATGAAACCATTGATCAGCTATATTCTCGGACTCTTTCTCGGGGCCGCCCTCGCGACCGGACAATCCGCGCCCCGCAATCCCGCCTTGGACATGTGGGATGACCCGAACTTCGTGAAATCCTTTACCGCAAGTTTTGGGGTGCTTTCCGGTTTTGAGCCTGAAATCAGTGACCCTGAAAAAGTGATTCTACGCGACCTCATGCCGGCGATCAGGAACAACCCGCGGGAGGCGATAAATACGCTGCGGCGCGCCATTAATCGGGACAGCACGGCCGCCTTCGATTTCATCCTCGCCAATCTTCATTTCCAAGAAGGTAATTTGGAAGAGGCGGCGCGATACTACAGGAATGCGATTCAAAAGTACCCGAACTTTCGCCGCGCCCACAAGAATCTGGGGTTGGTCCTTGTTCAAAAAGAAAATTTCAAAGAAGCGATTACCGCTATTTCAAAAGGACTGGCTCTCGGCGATGTGGACGCCAGATCCTACGGCTTGCTGGGGTTCAGCTACTTAACTGAGGGGCTCTATTATCCTGCGGAGGCAGCCTATCGGCAGGCGATTTTGATGCAGCCCGAGGTGCGGGATTGGCGGTTGGGCCTGGCGCGTTGCTTGATTGAGACCGGGGATTACCGCGCATCGATTGCGCTATTCGACACCTTGCTCAAGCAAGAGCCGGACAATGCGGATTTTTGGTTACTCCAGGCAAACGCGTTTATCGGGAAAGACGAAGCGCTGTCCGCAGCTCAAAATATCGAGATAGTGCGGCGGATGGGCTCGGCTGAGCTGGCATCCTTGACGATGCTGGGTGATATTTACATGAACAATGATTCGCCGCGCCTGGCCCTGAGTGCCTACCTTGAGGCGATTGAGCGCCCCGGGAGCGAAAATTCGCAGGCGCTCATTCGCGCGGCGGAGCTTTTTACATCGAGAGGTGATTTTAATCAGGCGCAAACCTTGATAAGCCGCTTAAGGTCACATTTTGCGGATAATTTGGCGGAGGATACTGACCTCAAACTCTTGACGTTAGAAGCGAAAATTGCGCGCGCCCGGGGAGATGAGGAGGAAGCCTTCGATATTCTTGTGAGAATCGTTGAACGCGACGCGCTCAACGGGGAGGCCCTGATCGAATTGGGGAACTACTACGCTGCAAAGGGTGACCAGGAACGAGCCATTAACCGCTTTCAGCAAGCCCAACAGATCCCGAGGTTTGAGCGGCAGGCGCTGATTGCGCATGCCCAGGTTTTGGTCCGCAAACCGGACTACAGAAAAGCGCTCGAGCTCCTCCGCCGTGCCCACCAACTGCAAGCAGATAGATACCTCGCGGACTACATCGAAAGAATCGAACGCGCCGTACGCTAGGACGTTTCCTCAGTGCTGTGGGTGGAAAAGCATTTATTCGGCTTCATCCTTCCGGCTTGCATGTAATCACCCTTTTAGCTCCGGATGTGGATCTGGTTGACGAAGCTACCAGAGCGTGTTTTTAAAAACTTTGTTAGAATCTTCAGCAATTATCGTGTGATTTGTGGAGTCGTTTAAGGTCGAGGGTTCGCCAACAAAGGTTTGAGGCAGGCTCTCAGCCTGCGGGATTTCTTATTGCCATCCGACCCAGCGCGTTGCGCTGGGCTAGGGTGCATAAGGCCGTTGGCCTTAAACGCTGATGACGCGCGGCGTCGCTCAACATAGCTAGGGCAGGTGCCCTGGGTACCCGGCTATCCAAACCGTTGCAGGCTGAAGGCCTGCTTCAATCTACGACGCCCAGGCCAGCAGTTGAGCTCCGTGGTTCCGTCCCTCCGGCGACACGTCCGCCATAGATGGTAAGCCTGAACCATTGCCTCGCTTCCCAGAAGCGGGCAGCCGATCCTTGGTTCAGCAACTCGGCTTAGCGCAGTTTCGTTTTAATTGCTCGCCTGTCCCTCGGAGCGGTGTGCGTTTTCGTACCAAAGGAACCTTGGACAGCGACAAGAGCTTGGCAACAGGTCTGCCGCAGTCCAAAAACGGCTGCGCCGTCGGGTAACAGGTCGGCGGCAAATAGAAGAGCATATGC
>PWZW01000090.1 GCA_003567255.1 Puniceicoccaceae bacterium
ACAGGTCGGCGGTGGCTGGGTACCGGCGTTCACCGGGCGGCAGAGCCAACCCGGCTACGAAAACAGCTGCGACCGTAGGCAGGTTGGCTCCGCCGCCTGCCCGCGGTGGACTGGCGTGGCACAGGCATGTCAAGTGTCGCTGCGCTCGGTACCTGTCTGTGTGGATGCGGTGAATAAGCCCTGCTGCCAAGCCCCACCGCGCAGGCAGCCTTGGGCCTCTGTAAACGCCGCAGCAGGGCTGCGACGAATCAAAGCGGCCCCGCGAATGCGGGACCGCAGTCCAAGGTGCCTTCGGCACGGCCCGCCGCTAAGGATGCGGCCGTTCCGACCTTGCGGCGAACCGGTTCGACCACCGGGCTAATCAGGAGCTTGCAGACTACCTTTGCCCGCGGGTCATCTTTTCGACGGCCTCGATGTCCCCGTAGAGTGCGGGACCTGCGCCTTGGATGGTCTCTTCAAAGCTTCCATCCTCACGAATCCGGACCTCGCGGAAGCGGTATTCGCCGCTTAAATAGTCAAAGGTCGTGGCATCGTCTTCATAAATACGGACAAACCCTTCACCTTCGCCGTAATGCCGGAGCACGAGCGATGCACCGCTCACGGCCTTCGCGTTGTTGGCGGCATCCTTCAGCATGGGAATCGTTGCACCGCCTCGAACAAAGAGCGGGATGCGGTCACCAAGCGTCTCGGCGTCGACTTCGATAATTTCTCCGTTGCCCACGAAGGCGCCGGAGTGAAAATCATACCAATCACCCGTTGGTAGGGCGACTTCGCGGGCGGTTGCATACCGCGGCCCGTAGAAGGGCGCTACGAGCATGTCGGGTCCAAACATAAATTGATCGTTTTTCTCAAAGACGCGATCAACTTCATACGGGTTGGTCTCCCCATCAAGCTCGCCCGCCTCCACTTCCGCGCGAATTCGAAAATCGCCGTCTTCGAGGACCATGGCGCGGATCGGGGGGATCCCTTCAAAATGATAATCTGCAAAGGCTGTGTAGAAATAGGGCAACAGACGCATGCGCAGCTCAATCACTTCTCGGACCGAATCAGTGACTTCGGGAAAGCTCCATGGCTTTGCTCCGGAAACCCAGGCATTCAACATAGCCATGTGGGAAAAGCAAACGGTCTGCATCCGGTTCAACCACTCACGTGCATTGCCTGCGCGTCGAATCTCAGGTGTCCATAGAATTCCACCCAGGCTGGCGGCGGAGATACCGGTGATGTACTCCTCATGGTCGTAACTGTCCGAGTAGAGGACAAAAGGATACGCGGAGGCTGCACCACTGGTTGCCCGCACCAGGTTGTAGGAACGGCGGTTTTCGCTACGGAAGAGATCCGTGTAGAGCGCTTTTTGCAGCTGCATTCCATAAGTCTGCCGCATTGCCTCGGCGGAAGTTCCGGAGGGGAAGGTGGCGTGGTCCGGCCAGAGCCAGCGGTCATACCCGTCCACTTCGTCCGCTTTGTAGCCGCTTACGCCAAAGCCAAAATGCTCTTCGCGGAAGTGATCCGTGAAAATTGCACGCGCTTCGGGCACCTGAAAGTCGGGGACAATGCCGTGCCAGACGGTGTGTGAACCGGAAAGCGGATACAGCGGTTCGTGTAAACTTCCCTTTTGAGAGATGTAAGGGTTAATCCAAAGATTGAGGTGGATGCCATCGTCTAAGAGCGACTGTGTAAAGCCCTTGGGGTCTGGAAAGCGTAGTGTTTGCCACTCGAAGGTGCAGGGATAGGACCGGGTCATCCAACCGGGCTCCAAGCCCAATACGTCGAGCGGGATCCCCTGCTCTTTAAACTCTGCGAGCTCTGCATACACGTCTTCGGCGTCAGCGTGCGCATGCATCCGGTGCCAAAAACCAAGCCCCCAGAGCGGAGGTAGCGTTCCGCCACCACTGTAAAGGTTGTAGCGTTGGACTACTTCCAGCGGCGTTTCCCCAGCAAAGATGACGACCTCCAGCCCTGGGCTGAGAAGGGAAACCTCGACGGCATCTCCGCGAGGTTGTGCATTCCATTTGCCGCGCTCTTCCTCGTTGACAGGGTTCCTGTCAAATTCGGGCTCGCGCTGAGTGGCATCCTTACGGTTACCCGTTGCAGCGTATACTTTGAGGTATCGGGCGGTGTCGAAGAAGACACCATAACCTTTTGAGGAAACGTAGAAAGGAACGGGAGCATGGGTCTCACCGCCACCCTGGCTCCAGTGGTCCACCTTCAGGGTCATCACTCGCTGGGTATGGTCCAAACGGTCGAGCTGCAGACCGAAGCCATAAATTTTCTCATCTGGCGCAAGGGGGATGCGCACCATCAGGCGTCCATCAGGCAGGATCTCGTAGCGAATCTCATCCGGATCAAAAGGAAACTCTGCCTCTCCCAGGCGTTTCAACGCCTCCAAGCGGGGGCGCTCTGCGGCTAACTCGGTGTAGCGTAATTCACCGTCCATTTCACCGATGGTCGTCGACCAGACGCCAGCTCCCACCCGCTCCCAATTCGAGATTTGTTGGAGCGCATCGATTGTGGTCGGCGTGGCGGTGGATGTCTGCGTTGAGGCGCATCCTAAGTGCAGCGTTGCGCAGCAAGCCGCCAGATACCCAGCGAAACGATTAAAACGGGTGTGAAGTTTACCAGCGGTCGATTTCATATTATCTCAAGAAAGGGGTGAGGCAGTTCGTTGACTGACTTCTTAAGGGATCATTATCTAACTAGGGATTGACAAGGAAAAAGTCCGTAAAAGCCCGTGCGGGACCACAGGGCACCGCACAAAGTCCAAGCAAATTCGGCTGAATGACTCATGCGACCTCCTTGCCCGGCAGAGGGTCCGTGAAATCTTAAAAAAGGTCACGGGATCCCTCGGCCGTCAGGATATGTGCCTCGTACACCCTAGCTTGGGGGGGGGACGAGGCACAGTGGCTTGGTCGATGGGACTGAGGTTGATCCGCTTTCAGGCCTTAGCTTATTTTCGTTAATAAACTAAAGTCCGGCAAAATACCGAGTCCGGTAAGGGTTCGACTGAGCGCGGCCGACCGATTGGGCTTAACTGCGCCAGGCTTGCATACCCAACGCGTCCACCATCTTTCCAAACAGCTCGTAGTTACGAGTAAACGGCTGAATCAATTCGCTTCCCGGTCCGACGGCGCTGAGCATGACAAACTCAGATGTGTGATGATTACCAATCCAGCCGATATCCGTATGGTTTGCTATAATCTGGCCGATCATCGCATTTGGATTATTCATGCGACGGTACGGAAGCTGTTCGTTTCCGTTGAGGTAGCGCTGAACAAAGATCGCTTCGTTTTCACTAAGCGATTGCCCCATATATTTCTCGAAAAGGCTTTTGATTTCAGGGATGCTTTGATCCCGGGAAAGGTGAGACCGCAGGACCCCAATCGTCGAGCGGATTTGATCGATTTTAGTGAAGTTGTCATCGCCCAGGTTATCTCCGCTGCTCATTCCAGGGCTGGCATTTCCGTGGTCAGTCGTCACGATCACGAGCGTGTCGTCGCGCCCTTCGGCAAAATCGAGGGCAATGCCCACGGCATCGTCGAATGCTAATTGATCGTGCAGAAGTCCTCCCAGATCATTGCTGTGCGCGGCGTGGTCCACCCGGGCGCCTTCAATTTGAACCAGGAAACCTTTTGGATTTTTACTCAGCCGTTTGATGGCGGCGTCCGTCATTTCGGCGAGGCTGGGCACGGTCTTGTGAAGTTCGTCTGGCCCGTTTAGCCGATCCACTTCATACGGGAGGTTATTGTCTGCGAATAAACCGATTAGGCGCGGGTCGCTCTCTGGAGCCTGGTGTAGGGCGGCGCGGTCGGTGATGTAGTGATACCCGCCCGCTTTTGCTTCCGCGTGCAGGTCTCCCCATTGATTCCCTCTCGCTTCAAAAAAGCGGTGTCCTCCTCCGAGTAAGAGGTCGTAGTCACGCTCCAAATATTGTTCGAAAATAGCGCGCTGCCGGCCGCGCCGGGCGTTATTTGCCGCGAACCCAGCAGGTGTGGCGTGAGTCACCGGAGCGGTGGTGACCAAGCCCGTGGATTTACCCGCATCGCGCGCAATGGCGAGAATGGGTTTGGGCTCTTTCCCGTCCGGAGTTACGTTGA
>PWZW01000243.1 GCA_003567255.1 Puniceicoccaceae bacterium
ACCGGGCTCTGGTCGACAAAGACCACTTCGCCGATCGGTAAATCGCAAACCAGGTCGTCAATTGCCGCCGGCTCGTTGCTCGGCTGGCCTTTGTGAATGAGGAGATTTTGGTAGAGCGCGTTATTCAGGAGGGTGGACTTGCCGGAACCGGAGACGCCGCTGAGGCAAAGGAGGCGTTTCAGCGGCAGGTGAAAATCGATTCCGGCGAGATTGTGTTTCCTCACTCCGTAGAGGCTCAGGGTGGGGTGGTTGTGCTTGTCTCCTTTGCTTGGTTTCGGGTGGTAGCTCCGCCTTTTGGGCACAGGGATGGTGTCGCGCCCCGTTAAATAGCGCATGGTCGGGGTGTCGGCGTGGTGGATGGTTTCTGGGGGGCCGCTGAAAATGAGCTGTCCGCCCGCTTTACCCGGCTCGGGCCCAATCTCCACCAGATGGTCGGCGGCCCGCATGACCGCCTCGTCATGCTCCACCACGACTACTGTATTCCCGCTGTCGGCCAGTCTTCGCAGGATGCCAATGAGACGGTCGAGGTCGCGGGCGTGCAGGCCGACCGAGGGTTCATCCAATACGAATAAAGTATCCACCAGCGAAGCACCAAGGCAGCTGGTAAGGCTGACCCGCATCATTTCGCCCCCACTGAGGGAACGGGAACTGCGGTCCAGCGATAAATAGCCGAGGCCGACTTGTTCAATGTACGAAAGCCTCGTTAAAATGCCTTCAAGGGCGGGATCCTTGTGCTTTGCTCCCTGGTTCGTCGCGAAGGCTTGGATACGCTCGGCAAGGTCGCTGACCGGCATGCGGTAAAGATCGGGCAGGGTGAAGCCCTGCCACTTCCAGAGGAGTGATTCGGGCTGGAGGCGCGCGCCTTTGCAATCGGGACATTCTTTATAGCTGCGGAATTTGGAGAGGAAGACACGGACGTGCATGCGGTAGGCTTTTTTTTCAAGCCAAGAGAAAAAGCCGCGCACCCCGTACCATCCGCCGCTGAGTTCGTCGTAATCCGGCTCGCCATCCATGACAAACGCTTGGGCCTCCGGGTCCATTTCGTTCCACGGTATATTCGTCGGGATATGATGGCGGCGGGCGGCGCGCTGAAGGTCGCGCAGGCTCTCGCTATACACGTCGCCATGAAAGGCGCGAATAGCTCCGTCATCGACGGAGAGGCGACCATCCGGGATGATCAACTGGTCGTCGATTTCAATCACCCGGCCAAAGCCGCGGCAGGTTGGGCACGCTCCGATTGGAGAGTTGAACGAGAAGAGCGCGGGCACCGGCGCACGAAAACGGCGATCGTCCACGGGGGAGCGCAAACCTTCCCTAAACTGTTCGAGGGGCGCGCCTTTGTCGTCGGTAAGGATGAGGCTGCCGTTGCCAAAGCGAAAGGCGCTTTGGGCGGATTCAACGAATCGGGCCCGGCTGGCGTCGACCATCTTTATCCGATCCTGCACCACCGAAATGCGGGTTTTTTTTAGCAGCTTTGGGGGCGCGTCGTCGATCCGGCGGACCGCGTCGTCGATCAGACACCGGGTGTAGCCCTGTCCGGAGAGAGACTGGGCAATCTCCTCCCAGGAAAGTCCTTTGGGTCGGGCGATCGGAAAGGTGATCAGGAGGGTTCGTCCGCGGTGTCTTTCGAGGCATTGCTGCCAGCAGGATTGGGGGTTGTCATCCCTGATCGGTGCGCCGCTGGCCGGATCATAGAGGGTGGCGTTTTGACAAAACCAGACTTTGAAGTAGTCGCAGAGCTCCGTAATGGTCCCGACGGTTGAGCGTGAGGTCTTCACGCTGTTGGTTTGTTCGACTGCGATGGAGGGGCGGATATTATCCACCCGGTCGACTTTGGGCCGGTCCAGAAGGTCAAGAAACTGGCGGGTGTAGGGACTGAAGGTTTCGACGTAGCGGCGTTGCCCCTCGGCGTGCAGCGTCTCAAAAACAAGCGACGATTTGCCACTGCCGCTCAGCCCGGTGACGACCGTCAGTTGCCCGATGGGGATGTCCAGGTCAAAACCCTTGAGGTTGTTTTGCTGAACATTGTGCAGGCGGATGGATTTCGGAGCAGGTGCGGACATAGATCAAAGCGGAAGCATGCATGGGGCGTTGATCAACGGCAAATAGAAGGTGCAATTTGTCACCCTAAACGGTGGAAGACGTTAGAGAACAGAGCTTCGGCGCTCCAAGGCCAACGGCCTTATGCAACGTAGCCTTGGGCAACGACGAATGACGCCGTTGGCACCTCAATCCTGTCACAACTGACGGTAGCGGTCGAGCAGCCTAAGCTTCGGCGCTTTCCCAGTATTCTTTGGGAAGATCCTTATCGGAGAGCCGTTCAATATCCGCACCGAGGGCCCGTAGCCGGGCCTCAAAGTCTTCGTAGCCGCGGTCGAGGTGGTAAATCCGTTGAATCCAGGTGGTTCCCTCGGCGGCGAGTGCGGCGATAACGAGGGCGGCGCTGGCGCGGAGATCGGAGGCCATGACGGGTGCCCCGGAGAGGCGGGCGCCCCCCTTGATAATCGCGCTGGAGCCTTCAATCGCCATGTCTGCCCCCATGCGTTGAAGCTCGGGCACGTGCATAAAGCGGTTCGGGTAGATGCGCTCGGTCAGGATGGAGAGCCCCGGTGTCACCACCATCAGCGCGCTCATCTGGGCCTGGAGGTCCGTCGGGAAGCCGGGATAGGGAAGCGTTATGATGTCGATCGGGTTCAGATTCCCTTCGTAGGGCAAAACGCGGATGCTATTTTCGGTCAATTCAAAGGGGAGGCCGGCTTCTTCGCACTTGTCGAGGAAGGCACCGAGCAGGCGGGGCGGTATCCCGGTGATCGTGACATCGCCGCGGGTGATGGCGGCGGCGGCAAGAAAGGTGCCTGCTTCTATCCGGTCGGGCACAACGCTGTGTTCACAGCCGCTCAGCTTTGCGACGCCTTGAATGATAAGCTCGGGACTGCCGACGCCCTCGATCTGTGCGCCCATCTTTTTCAGCATAATGCAGAGGTCGACGATCTCCGGCTCACAGGCCGCGCCCTCTAAGCGAGTCTCACCGGGAGCGAGCACTGCCGCCATCAGGATGTTTGCTGTTCCAGTGACCGTACTGCCGTGGCGGCCCCCGAGGAAAATGGGGCCTCCGGAAAGTTTGCTGGCGTCGACGTTGACGTAGCCGTTTTCGATTTCGACGGCGCAGCCAAGTTTGCGTAAGCCTTTGATGTGGAGGTCAATCGGGCGTGGTCCGATCACGCACCCCCCCGGGATGGAGACCTCGGCGCGGCGGCAACGCGCCACCAGTGGCCCCAGTAAACAGACCGAGGCACGCATTTTGCGGACCAGTTCGTAGGGGGCGGTGTGGCCGATCTTCTTTGCCTCAATGCGCCACCGGTGGGGGCTCTCCTGCGTAACGCTCGCGCCGAGGCGCCCGAGGATGTCGAGCATCGAACGGACGTCGCTCAGGTTGGGCACGTTATCGATGATGCACGGCTCCTCGGTGAGCAGGGTGGCGGCAAAGATCGGAAGCGCGGCGTTTTTAGCCCCACTGATGGCAATCGTTCCCTTGAGAGGGCCGTTACCGCGGACGCGAAAGATGTCCATAGCTGTCTTGGGTGGGTGGGATAAAGGCTAGGATTGTTCGGAGGGCGCCTTGGCGGAGCCACTGCGACGGCCGCCACCGGAACCCGGCTTCCGCCCCTTGCCGCGACTGCCCTCGCGCCGCGCGCCGCGCCCACCTTGACCGCCGGGACGGCCACCACCGCCGCGCCGTGGTCCGCCGCCGCGCGGTTTGTTGCCCCCGCGTCCATACTGTGGAGGAACGGGAGGCTCCGGCTCAATCTTTGGTTCGCCGCCGCCGAAAAGCTTACGGACGAAGCCCGCCAGCTTAGCCATGGCCCCAGGTTCGGTGGTGGAGCGCTTTCCGCTGGTTTGGCGACCGCCACCTTGCCGTGGCGAGCGGGTTTTGGATGTGGGGCGTTTCCCTTTAGTCGGCCCGCTTTTAGGCTCGCGGGGGGCCTTCGCGGCCCTTTCCTTCCGCCGGGCATCGCGTTCGGCTTTGCGTTCAGCAATGCGCGCCTCCACGGCTTCAATTTTTGCGAGCATGGCTTCGCTCGGCTCCGGG
>PWZW01000301.1 GCA_003567255.1 Puniceicoccaceae bacterium
CCGCGCTCGGCGTCGCTCAGAAAAATCTCGTAGAAATCTCCCAGGCGGAAGAGCAGGAGGGTGTCTTCCCCCAAACCCTGGCGAATCGAATGATACTGCTGCATCATCGGGGTGAGGGTGGGTTTGGAGGCGGACATTCCTTGGGAGCTGAGCGGAGCGGGGCGCGTTCTTTGCGAAGGGGAGCTTGGCTGGCCTCAGTCAGCTTTTGGGCTGACCATGTCGCTCGGGTCGAGGGCGGCGTCGAGCGTGGCCTCGTCCAGCAGGCCTTCCTCCAAAACGACCTCCCTTAGGGTCTTGTTCTCTTTGAAGGCCTTCTTGGCGACGGCTGCCGCCTTATCGTATCCAATATGTGGATTCAGCGCGGTGACCAGCATGAGGGAGCGTTTTACGAGCGCATCGCACGTTTCCTGATTGGCTTCCAGGCCCTCGATGCAGCGCTCCGAGAAGGTGCGGGCTCCGTTGGCGAGGCAACGGATGGACTCGAGGAGGGCGTGGGCGATGAGTGGGATGGTGACGTTTAACTCAAAGTGCCCGTCGCGCCCGGCGATGCCCACCGAAGCACAAAGTCCCTGCGTGTAGATGCAGGTTTGGATGAGCATTTCACTCATCACGGGATTGACCTTTCCGGGCATGATGGAAGAGCCCGGCTGGGTGGAGGGGAGGCTGAGCTCGCCAATGCCACTGCGTGGACCGCTGCCAAGGAGGCGGACATCGTTGGCGATCTTGGTCAGGCTGGCAGCGATGGTGGTCAGCTGTCCGGCTACCTCCACGCAATCATCCCGACCGGCCTGGGCCTCGAAGTGGTTGTCGGCTTCCCGAAAATGGAGGCCGGTCTTTTCATTCAGTGCGGTGATGACCAAACCGGAAAAATCGGGATGGCAGTTGATCCCCGTGCCTACGGCCGTGCCGCCGATGGCGAGTTCGAGGAGCGCCGCAATGGCGGCATCGACGCGCTTAATGCCCTTGCGCACCTGATGGGCGTAGCCGGAGAATTCTTGCCCAAGGGTTAGGGGCGTGGCGTCCATGAGGTGGGTGCGGCCGATTTTGACAATTTCTGCGAAGGCCTTGCTCTTTGCCTCCAGGGCCGTAGCGAGGGCCTCCAGCGCGGGACGCAGGTCGTTTTTCAGGGAGACCGCAACGCTCAGGTGGAGGGCGGTGGGCATGGTGTCGTTAGAGGACTGCCCAAGATTGCAGTGATCGTTCGGGTGTAAGGGTTCCCGGGAGCCGATGGGCTTGCCGGCTAGCTGGCTGGCGCGGTTGGCGATCACCTCATTGGCGTTCATATTGGAAGAAGTGGCTGATCCAGTTTGAAAGACATCCACCGGGAAGTGGGCATCGAGTGCGCCATTGGCGACTTCCTCGGCGGCTTTGCGCAGCCAGTCGGCGCGTTCGGCGTCGAGCTTCCCGAGTTGCTCGTTGGCCGTGGCGCAAGCGTGCTTGAGCAGACCAATCGCGTGAATGAAGGGCTTAGGCATGGGATGCCCACTGATCGGGAAGTTGAGCACCGCCCGCTGAGTGGACGCCCCGTATAGTGCCTCATCCGGCAGTTCCATTTCACCCATCGAGTCTTTTTCCTTACGCATAAGACCGACAGTCTGCAAAAGTCACCGCGGTTTGCCAAGCGGAACCGAAGGGATTTTACCTTGGATTAGGATAAAAGTGTACCGGTGCGTTTGGGGCGTGGCACAGCTAGGTTGAAAAAGGGCAGGATAGCCCTGGTGCTCGAGCCCACAAAGCCAAGCGCACCCAGGGGCTCACGGCTCCGCGTGAGCCCCTGGGCGGGTGAAGTTCCGGCGAAAAAAGAGGATGCCTAGCGCGCCTGCTCGCCGCTCTCGATCAGCTCGCTCAAGAACGAACGGGAAGTGGCGAAAGCTGAGTAGCGCTTCAGGAATTCCAAAGACTCAGCTACGGCTGCGCTTGTGGGGTCGATGTCGGGGACGTTGCGCTGGTTGACAAATACCCAAAAGCCGGCGTTTCCGGTGCTTACCATGGGCGAAACCTCCCCCTCGTTAAGCGTCTGGGACGCTTGAATGACTGCGTCATTCAAGGCCGTGAGTGGCTCACCAAAGGCAAAGGGTTCAAAGCCCTCCACTGTCAACTCAAGGGCGGCGGCGGCCTCCTCAAAAGAAGTCCCCTCACTCAAGGCGGCTTGGAGCTGCTCGCGCCGCAGGCGACCTTCTTCGGTGAAGAGGCGACGGCGCTCTTGAGCACGGAAGTTTTCCTCAACCGCAGTGCGGACATCGGCGAGCGGCGGAATGAAGCTCTCAACGCGCTCGTCAAAGATTAAAACGCCAAAATCTCCATTCAAACGGACCGCATCAGAAAAGTAGCGGTTTGGTGTGAGGGTGAAGCCGGTCTCCAGTAAACGGCTTGGCAGGGCTCGGTCTTGGATCTCCTCCACGGAATAGGGCTCGACGGTACGCAGTTCGATATTTTCTGCGCTTAGCAGCTCCTCGAAGGTACTGGAATCGCGACGGATGTTTTGGTCATAGAGGCGGAAGGCAAAGGCGTGGGCCTTTTCGTTGCTGGCGCGACGTGCTCTTTCGGTCTGCAGGGCGTCTTCCACGAGGGGGCGAACCTCGGCAAGGGTGAGCTCGCCGGGCTCCTCGCCCTCTTCCAAGCTGGACTGGTAGATGGCTTCGAACTCGTTTCGGTTCGCTTCAAAGTGGGCGTTGAGTGCCTCTTCGCTCACTTCAATCGACGCAGGGTCAACGGAGAAACGGGCCAGTCTGGCTTTGATCCGGTCGGGTTCGCGGTAGCGCTCGGCATTATTTTCGTAGAAGGATTCGATCAGCGCATCCGTGACCTCGATCTCGGGATTGAAGTCGCGATACCGAGTTGAGGCGACGGTAAGGGTGACTTCCGTTTGGTCGTGGCGAGCCTCGGCCAGTGCCTCGCCCGGCATCACAAAGCCGGGGCCGGTGAGGGCGCGGACCACGCGATCAATCCGAAAATCTTCTTCGAGGACGCGGAAGAGCAGGTTGGGACTGATGGAAGGGTTGGCTTCCAGGTCGTCCACAAAAGCAATGTAGGCGTCGCGACTGAAGGCGCCATCGCTACCAAAAAATGCAGGTTTGGTCCGCACATATTCGCTCATTTGGCGCTCGGTGGGTGCGGGGATGCTGAGTTCATTGGCCAAGTGCAGCATGGCGATCCGCGTGATCAAGCCTTCGCTGACCTGCTGATTGCTCATTGGCGGACGACCGGTGTTGAGCAAGATGCTGTACTGTACGCGCTCCTGCATGGGGCGCATTTCGCGGTCTGAGCTGAGGTTGACGCCGTAGTAAAAATCTTCTTCGAAACGATCGGGGCTGGGTGCGAAGCCGGGAGTGTTGCCGATGGTGAAAACGAAGGCGACGATGATGACGGCCAGCAAAGTCAGGAATATCCAGCGTCCGTGGCGGATGAGGCGGTTTTGAATCCAGGAGATCATGGGTATTTAAAGAGAAAAGCTGCTATGCGTAAGGTTCCTGTCTCCACCTGTCAAACCTTTGCAAAGTGCTCGGGGTTAGGTGGACCGGCTTTCGGGTGCCTCTTCTTGTCAGGTGCCAAGGCGGGCGCTGATGGCTTCCGGTAGGGTGCCAACAAGATCGTCGATGGTTTGCGCGGCGTCACCCTCGGCCCGCATTTCCATCATCTCCAGATAATTTCGAATGGTTTCGCTGTTTTCCCGCAAAAGATCGACGCCCTCGTTGTTTCCGAGGGATTCAAATTTGTTTTTGAAATCAGCCAGACTGATTTGGTTGAGGGGGCGGCTGGGATGGTAGGCACGGTCTCTTTGGTCGTCCATCGAAGTGTCGTACACGGCGTGAAGATAGCCGATGTCGCAAAGCCGCTTGATGCTGGTGTTCACGATATGTCCGGGAATCCGCAGGGCGTTGTGTAACTCGCTGCTAAGAATGGGTCGGCCGCCGGATTTAAAGCGCTCCGCAGCAAGCAAAAGCACGCCGAGGGAAACCACCTCACGGGTCCGTTCGCTGGCGTTTTGCCAGGCGTTTTCGTTGGTTAGGAAGTCGGCATTTTGGACCGCGTAGGTGAGTTGGCCGCCCAGCAGGACCAACAGCCAAAAAACGTAGAACCCGAGCATCAA
>PWZW01000096.1 GCA_003567255.1 Puniceicoccaceae bacterium
CTTGCGTGCAGGCGGAAAAATCATCCGGTAAACGGGCATGGTTCTTGGCCAGGTGGACATTTTCGGCGGAAAACTTGGAAAGGTAGGCGGCGCGGGCTTGAGGGCTTTCCCACAGGGTTTGAGCGCGGTGCTCCGGTAGGCGCGCGATCCACTGCAAAAACGCTGCCTCCTTCAGGAGTTGCTCAAAGGCTTGGTGGCCTGCCAGGGGATGTGCGCATGCGTTGAGAATTCTTTTAAACTCGATCAGGAGCGGGCTCTTGCTTTGCCGGAGACGAGGGGTTGCTGGAATGTCCGGACAAGCTACCCCGAGGCACTCAAGGAAGGGTTGGGCGATTACCCGAGGCGGCCGGAGGCGAGCACCACATCCACCGTCACCAGTCCTTTGATCTGCTTGGCGGCAGAGGCATTTCCGGTCAGGAAACTGTGTAGGATGTCGTTAATTACGCTGTCATTAAAAAGCCCTCTGCCCTGCAAGCGTTGCAGACTGGTATCGACAAAGTCGCGAAAACTTACGTTGTTTTGATAGCACGCATAAAAACAAAAGTGCTCGGCCGCATTGTGCGGACAGACTCGTCCGTGCTGCTCCGGTGGCATCAGTTTTGATTTGTAGTGTTGGATACGCCGTTTGCGGATCGGCGCCTCCTCTTTTTCATAAAGATGCACCAAATCCGGAAAGGTTTCCGGATAGTGCTTCGCCAGCATTTTATTGAAGAGGGATTTTTCTCCGAAAGCATCTGATGGCGCGTTTAACCAAAAACCAATCCATGCCTCATCCAGGAACGGGAGCAGATAGCTGACCGGGCCATAATCCACCGGGCGAATGCGCTGGAACTCTCGAAACGGTAAAAATGATTGGTGATCGTAAGGCAGGAGGTGTTTCGGAAGAAAAGGCTTGGTCGGATAGATTTCACGAAGGGTCCGCCTCTCAAAAAACTGGGCGAAGTTAAAATTGTCGCAGTACGACAGCGTATATTCGATTGCCGTCCGCCAAGACCGACCACTCTTGGGCATTTTTCGTGGCTGTAACGAAATCCGCGGGCCGTTGAAATAGCCGTTGATTTCAAAAAATGGACCCGCGTCGCTGGCGCTTTCTGCCATCGCAAGGTTTGCCGCAATTCTCGGCGAGATGGGCAGATCATTGATTATAGAGGTCCATCGCTCATAGGCTGGAAGCGACCACGCGCAGTCGTTTACATTAAATTGGGTGTGCCCCTTGAGACTTAAAATACCCGCCGAGACGGGCCACTCAAAATCGGTGTAGCCCTCGCCACCAAAGCTGAAGGTTGCGAGCGGGGAGTCATCCTTCCTCGCAACCGCATAGATGAAGCGACTGTCCAGCCCACTGGAAATACCGAGGTGACACCGGGCTTGCCGGGGCAGGCTTTTGAGCGATTTCAACACCGCTTGCTCACCAAGTTCCGCAATTGCCGCGAGCTTCGCATCGTCGGATAAGCTGGCAATCTCTTTGGCTTGCCCGGCAAACTTTTGCTTGATGGCGGCCAGCCATTCCGCGTCCGCGCGGGCCTGTTCCGCGTCTGGAATCATCGTTTGTCCAAGCAAGCAGATTAAGGCCTGCCGCTTCCCCGCAGGAACGTTGCGGAATAAATCGGGTGCCGGATTGCGCGGGCGGAGATAAAACTTAGGAAAACGAATGGCCATGCGGACAAGGCGCTGAAGTGAAAATTTCAGTGAAGATCATAAGTGGCGTTCACTGTCCTTCGCTGTGGAGGGGCGGGCTTGAGGGTTTGGCGAGGCATCTTCCACCCCGAGGTAGGCGAATCCGGACTTGTACACAAGCCATCGATCAAGCTGGTCGAAATCAATCCCGAACCCAGCCAGCGTTTCGTGATGAGGACCGTACCTGACTTGTGTTGGTTTGCCGAGTGTCTGGCCGCCGGTGGAGGAACCGGTTTGCACCGCCAGAAGTCTAGCGGCAGAACGCTCCACTGTGGGCAGGCGCGCTGCGGACCGTTTGGCTTGATCTCTAGGATCTGTGTTTATTAAGGCTGAGGGCTTCGCCCGGTTTTGGGCAGGAAAGACTTCGGATCTGCCGGTGGTTTCGCGGGATGCTCGGCCGAAGAGCCTTGTCTTCATTGCTCCCCTTGCGGGATCGAATACCGAGGCCATGCCGGGATGGAGTATACGGTGATCGGGATGCGCTGCCCGTGCCTCAGATTGGACTGTGGCGAGGCTTTCTATTGAGAGTGCGCTGCCGGAGTCCAGGCTGGTCAGCAGGTAAGCATCGAAGCTTCCCTGGCTTTTCATTTCCTCAATGACTCGCGCTTGATCTGCCTTCGGGTCCGTTTCCATGTCGACCTCGGAAAGCGCCGCATTGGCAAAACCGAAGAGACTTTCCTGAAGCTTTTGTTTGAGGGTAGGCTTCATTGTCTTATCTATTTGAATACGAAGGCAAAAGTGCTGAGTGGTTTGATTTCTCAGGGAGGGCAGGGTGGTGGCCGCGAGGAGTCGGCATTGATATTCAAGCACGAAGGAATCAGAAACTCCAACGGCAAACCGAACGAAGACAAGGTGGAGCAATCGCGGACTTGAGTGCTTTTCCCTAGCTCTGGAAAGATGAAGGTTTGTGAGCATCCAGTGGGGAGGAATGCCATGCATCGGATTGTACTGGATGCTCGGCTGCCTGTCCCGCGCAAGCAAACGGTCGGCCCATCGGGTTTGAAATAGCTGATCGCCAGTGTGGGCCAGAGTGAGGGTCCGCGACCAATCAAAGGCTTGGTTTTGAGGAAAAGGCCATTGCCCCGTCTCCAGGTGTCGCATCAGCCAGTGAAAGGCGCTCCGCAGTGAGCGCCCCCGGGGCGTGCGGACCTGGTGTAGGTGGTCTCCACATGCCTGTGCAAGGTGACAGAGATTCATCCAGCTTTGGAGGTTGAATACACAGTAGTGCAAAGTCTGTGTGCGATCCAGTTCATGGGGTTGACTGCCATCCAGATCAAAGTGGTCGGAGAGCCGTCCGCGAGCCCTCCGAAAGATGACTGTGAGGGCTTGGATGTCTCCCAGGTAGGCGGATATGGCGGCCTCCTGCAGGTCAAAGCAGACACCGTGGTTGTTTCGATGGTTGGCCTCCGCTTTGCCTTGGGCGCTGTGACGCAGCCAATCGCGAAAGGTTGTTAACCATTGTCGAAAAGCGGCTTCGGTTTCCGCATCCAAAGCTCCCGATTGTTTCAGGATGCGCACTGCATCCAAATAGACATAGAAATCCTTCGTCTCAATGATGCCCGTGTGGCTGCCCTCCGCACCGGGGCGCTCGCCGCGGGTTTGGGCGTAGCGAAGGTGGGGATTCATGCGAGTCTTTTCCTCAACGAACCAGTGGCGTAAAAGATGGACAGCGTGTGTCGCGAAGGACTTTTCTTGGGTTTCTCTCCAGGCCAGCGCAAGGGTTAGGGTGTCGTCAAATAAGTGTTGTAATCGCGAACGGTCGTAGCGCTCCGAGTTCGCTTCGTTCAACCCAGTGCCCGGGACCCGTTCGCCATCCCGCCTGACATATGGATAGCCATGTTTTTTCTTTGGGTTTGGCCACCAGTAGGGAGCGGGGTGCCAGTAGTCGTGATTATCTCCGGATGCGGGAGGGTGTGGTTTTGCTGTCACGCTGTAGGGGCCTCGGGTGAGCGCTTTTTCAGCTTCGCTGAGCAGGTGCGCAAGGGTGGCCCGGACCTGCGGGTGGTCGCTTGGTCCCTCGCGGTAAAAAATCGGTGCCTCGGCGTCGAAAGTTTTCTCAATGAGCTTTTGGTCGAAGGATTGAAGATTTGCGATGATTGCCTCAGCTCTGGCAAGTCCCCGGTTTTTAAATGAGCTTGCTGCCTTTTGCTCCAGCGCCCTCATGCCTGAATTGAGTCGAGCGGTCCATCCCGCGTAGGCAAACTGTCCGGCAGCTTCGGAAAGTGGCGGTTTGGCGTAGTCCCACGGATATTCCCTCCAACGATCCCAGCTACCTTTCACGCCAAGGCGCCAGAGCAGTTCCACCTTGGGCCGCCGTCCGTAGGGTTGCCTTTCGTCAAAGAGCGCCGTGGCATCGTTGCGGAAAATGATTTGTGGTTCCTCCGTTGCCTCCGGCAAGTACTCTGGA
>PWZW01000036.1 GCA_003567255.1 Puniceicoccaceae bacterium
CTGATCATCGCCAATCAGGTAAAAAACGCGCTCGGTTTTGATATCCCGCAAGCTTCGTCGTTTTTTGGCGTAGTCCAGGGGACGCTGAGCCAGCTTCCGACGACTCACTTACCTTCACTTATACTTTCCTTAACCACCGCAGCCATCTACTTCGCACTTGTCAGGCATTTCCGCAGCCTACCCAATGTCGCGATCACCCTGGTCTGCATGGGTATTGTATCCACGCTAATGGCACACATCGGATACCCGGTGGAAACACTCCAGGCAATTAATCTTGCCGACTGGAACCCGGTAGCCTTTCCCTCGCAGTTTGAATTATGGAATCAACTGCTTTTGCCGGCGCTCGCCCTCGCCTTCCTCATCACGCTGGAATCCTGTTCGATTGGCAAGTCCCTTGCCGCTCGGTCGGGTGATCGCCTGAATACAAATCAAGAAATGTTCGGTCTCGGCGTGGGCAACATTGCCAGCGCGTGCTTGGGTGGTATGGCAGCATCTGCTTCGCTTACCCGCTCATCGCTAAACTGCAATGGCAGAGCCGCCACTGCGCTCAGTAATTTTTTCAGCGCATTGGTCGTGCTCACCCTGTTCTTTACCCTCGGACATTTCATTCAGTACATCCCGAAGCCCGCCTTGGCGGTTTTGGTTATAAGTATCGGGCTTACGCTTATCAATCGGCACAATATAAGAATCGTCTCTCGAAGTACCCGCTCAGACACCATCGTATTTTTTACCACCGTCTTTGTCGGGCTTGTCTTCGCGCTGGATACGGCCATTTACATCGGAACGATTCTCTCGATCGCTCTCTTCCTTCGAAAAGTAGCCGAGCCTGAAATGGTCGAGTACGATTTCAACCAGGAAGGACAGCTCGCCGCAATCGACCAAAGCAAACACTCCCGGACCAATCCAGAGGTTTCTATTGTCCATGTTGAGGGAGAGCTGTTTTTTGGGGCAACCGACGTTTTCCACGACCAAATTCGCCGGGTTTGTGATGATCCAAATCTTAAAATTGTTATTTTAAAGATGCGCAATGCCCACCACCTGGATGCCTCCAGCGTGATGGCGTTTGAGGAATTGGTCCGCTACATGAACGAGAAGTCACGTTTTTTACTGATTAGCGAAGCTCGCAAAGACATCATAAAAATTCTCAAACGGTCCGGGGTGTTTGATGTCTTGAATCGAGAGAACATTTTTCCGGACAGCCCATCCAATCCGACCCTCTCCACGGCAAAGGCCTTGAAGCGAGCGAAAGAAATTCTCGGTAGCGAGGTGGCCAACGTCTCCATCTACGTCGATCAAAAAAGAGACCAGCAAAAGCGGGCAGAACGCTTAGCACAGGCTGCTGACCAAGCAAATGTTGAGCAAGCAGAGGCTTCCCAAGAGGAAACCAAATAAGTCATCGAAAAAGCTCAAAAGCGGATTGAGCCTGATGTGCGTCGCTCCGCTGCGGTTAACCGCTTGCGGAAAGCCATAAAAATAACCTTTTGGTGCGTGCAGGGCTCACCCTGCGGGCCCCGATCTCAGCTCCACCGCCCTCAAGCCTTCAAAACCTTTGGTGGCGTCTTTCGCTTCGGGTACAGGGTTTTGCAGATCTCGCAGTGCAAGCCATTACACCCACGCGCCGAACAAAATTCACGTCCGTAAAAAATAATTTGTAAGTGAAGTTTGTTCCAGGACTCCTCGGGAAACAGCCGCTTCAAATCCCGCTCGGTTTGAACTACGCTCCGCCCACTGGTCAAGCCCCAACGCTGAGCAAGCCGGTGAATATGGGTGTCCACCGGAAAAGCGGGAACTCCAAACGCCTGAGCCATCACGACCGAGGCTGTTTTGTGTCCGACACCGGGCAAGCTTTCCAGCATCGCCATGTCTTCCGGCACGCTTCCACCCCACTCCTCGACGAGTCTTCCTGATAAGGCTTTGATTGCGCGTGCCTTTTGCGGAGAAAGGCCACACGGCCGGATGGTGGCTTGGATGGTTTCCAAGGAAAGCTCACTCATGGCCTTAGGGCAATCCGCCAATTTAAACAGTGCGGGCGTGACCTGGTTCACACGAATATCAGTACATTGCGCGGACAGTAGGACTGCGATTAGCAAGGTGTACGGATCTTTGTGGTCCAGTGGGATTGGAGTCTCCGGATACAGCGCGTTTAAACGCTCAAGCACCACAGCGGCTCTTTCTTTTCTTCGCATGCGAAGAGCTTCTGACCAATCCGAAAGAAACTGCAAATCCAGAATTTGTCGTTTCCTGGAAATAGTTATCGCCCCTTAAATGAAGCTTCGGGAACCTTTTTGCAGCAATATGCACTCACCTGCATAACATTGATCACATAAGCGGATCCCCAAGAGCCGCTTTCATCACCCCAAATTCATTAAATGTTTAAACTTTTAGTTGATGGATGCATTTATCCCGCTAGATTCTTGCGTATTCTGTGCGGATCCTTGGTCGCAAAAACTCCATTCCCGCTCAAAACTTTCACCCCCCCCGAGATCACATGAAAAAAATTTGGTCACTTACCTGTTTCATCGCGCTCTTTGCGGCAGGCCTCAATGCTCAAGACATCGGTCAGATGCGTTTCTCCGAGCTTCAAGGTACGGCCGACAGGCTCATTTCTGCGGGTAGGCTCATTGATGCAGATCCTTACCTTGATGAAATCCTAAAACGTTTTGGGCATGTTGAGGAAGAATCCGATATTTCGCTTGAGGTACCCAACTTTTTGGCAAGCGAAACGAAGCTTGCGGTTTACCAAGAAACGAGCAATCGAGCAGACCTTGTCCGTGCCAAAGAACTCCTCGAGCGCTTTAAAACCACCTATCCGTCCAGCGATCGCATCGTTCAGGTGGTGCGGAGGTTGGGTAACGTGTACGCCGAACTGGGCGAGTCAGATAAGGCAATCGAAACCCTTGGTGAGCTATTGGTACCCCCACTCTCTAATAGAGTGAGCATGAGTGTCGAGGAAGAGGTGCTACAAACACTGACGCGGCTTTTTTATCGAAAAACAGACATCACCGAAGGTGAGGGGATTTACCGCAGACTGCTTGACCGCGCACAAGATGTTGAAAATCGTGTGCTCGCGGCTTCAGCACTGTTCGAAGCTCTGTTTCAAAAAAATGAGTACGATGAAGCGCTTGAGCTGGCTCCCCTTCTGGCCTTGGAAAGCGAGGCCCGCTACCGTCCCCGTCTCAACCTCGCCCTCTTCCGCGCAAGCGATGTATTTGTAAACGAGGAGCGTTACGTTGCGGCCTCACTGGTCCTCAATCTAGCCCGCACCACGCCTCAAATGCGCGCTTATTTCGAGGAAACCATCGAAAGGCTCGAAGGTGAGGCTGAGTGGCTTCGCAGCACCCTATCTGGAAGCAATCGAATCAGTGAACTTGAAAGAGAAGTTGAGCGTTTAAAGGCAAATCTTGAGGCGATGAAGGATTTGCCATCCCTGGAAAGCGATTTGCTGGTCCGTAAAGCCAGAAACTTTGCGCGCACCGGGCGATCCTACGAAGCTTTTTGGCTATTTTACCGCCTCATGCAGGAATACCCCGAAGATTCGCAAATCGAGTTTTACACTTACGCTGCCTTCTCTCAAGCCAATGAACTCGAGAAGTTTGAGGTGGCCGCTGAAATTGGTGAGCAGTACGCACGGGATTTTCCCGATGGAGAGTATGCTGTAGACTTCGAAATGGGCATGGCTGTGCTCTCCCATGGATCGGGAGAAATGGAACGGTTCGAGGAGCGCGCACGTTCTTTTTTGGGTAGCTACCCCAGCAACGCAAACGCTGCTTCAATCCTTGCGCTCTATGGATCCTCGCTCATCCAAGCCGGCGAGCTAGAAAAACTCTTAAACGAGTTTAGACAGCTCGAAGCAGCCCACCCGACTTCGGCATATGCAGATGGCATTCACTACTGGATGGGTTTAGCCTACCTGAATAACCGAGATTACGACTCGGCGGTGGATCGGTTCGAAACGGTCCTCCGACGCTTTTCAGAAAGCGCATATGTTGCTGAATCACTTTTCCGCGCAGGTGTCGCGCAATTCGCCCAAGAGCGGTTCGTCGCGGCTCAAGAAACTTTCTTAAAGTTTCAGAATGATTTTCCC
>PWZW01000102.1 GCA_003567255.1 Puniceicoccaceae bacterium
AGAGCCAACCCGGCTACGAAAACAGCTGCGACCGTAGGCAGGTTGGCTCCGCCGCCTGCCCGCGGTGGATGGGCGTGGCATAGACATTGCAAGTGTCGCTACGCTCGGTACTGTCTGTGCGGATGCGGTGAACTCGTTGGACCGCCGGGCTCGTTCGCGGCTGTCGGCGAATCGCATTCGCGCTGCCGCTACGGATCGTTGCCGTTGCGGATACGCCGTAGCGGCGAATGGCGGATGGCGCATGCGGCCGTCTTGTAGCAGATCGGCGAACGCCCTGCCGACGATTGCCTTCGGGCCAAGGGCTTCGTCGCTCGTAGCCTGGATTTTTTGACGACCCGGGGAACCTACTACTTGGCCACAGCGTTTGCGCAGGGGCCTCCGGCAGCGAAGGCATCGAGGTTATCCATGGTTGTGGTGGCGATTTTACTGAGGGCGTCGCTGGTGAAGAAGGCTTGGTGCCCGGTGACCAGGACGTTGCTGAAGGTGGTGAGGCGGGCGAAGACGTCGTCTTTCATTATGCTGGCCGAGCGGTCCTCGAAAAACAGCGCTTCCTCTTCTTCGTATACGTCAAGGCCAAGCAAGCCGATTTTTTCGGCTTTGAGCCCGGCAATGACGGCTTGGGCATCAATGAGTCCTCCGCGGCTTGTATTTAAAATAACCACACCATCTTTCATTTGGGCGATCGCCTCGGCATTGATGATGTGGTGGGTCGCGGGGAGTAGGGGACAATGTAGGCTGATGATGTCAGCTGTTTGAAAAAGCGTGTTGAGCTCAACGTAGCGTAGGCCCATCTCAAGGCAGGCAGGATTTTCCCGCGTGTCATAGCCGATGAGCTCGCAGCCCAAGCCTTTAAATACGCGGGCGGTTTCGGTTCCAATTTGGCCGGTGCCGATCAAGCCAATCGTCTTGCCGTGGGTGTCGAACCCGAGGAGACCTTCAAGCGAGAAATTCCCCTCGCGTACCCGGTTGTGTGCTTGGACGATTTTACGGTTGAGCGCTAGGTAGAGGGCGAGGGTGTGCTCGGCAACGGAGTGTGGGGAGTAGGCGGGTACCCGGGTTATGGTGAGTCCAAGTTCGTTGGCCGTATCCATGGCCACATTATTGAAGCCAGCACAGCGGAGGGTGATTTGCCTGACGCCGAGGGCTGCCAGGGTGCGCAAGGCGGCTTCGTCGAGGACGTCATTGACGAAGGCACAGACCGCATCGTAGCCCTCTGCTAGGGGGGCGGTTTGTGCCGTGAGCCGAGGCTCAAAGTAAACCAGTTCGTGGCGGCCTTCGTGGTTTGCTTGATCGAGAAATTGGCGATCATACGCCTTGGTGCTGAAGATGGCTACTTTCATAAAAAACAGCGATGGCTTATGGATTTATGCGCGGGCTCTGCAGGCTTTACCTTTCGACGGTAAATTGGGTGCCGCCGAGACGGAGCCGCTCGGGCTCCTCATCTCCCTCGGGTGGGTCGGCTTCGGGATCTTCCGCACTGGTCCAGTGATTGCGGAGGGCGCTGTAGAGCGCCAGTAACTCAGCCTCATCGCTGATGCGATACTCGATGGAGCGGGCGTGCGTGGTGGCCGGATAGTCTTTGACGACGATGGTGTCGGCCAAATTAAGGCTGCCTCCCCGGCTTCCGGTGGTCCTTTGCCGCGCTTCCGCGATCATTCGTGCGGCCTCGGTGGTGGCCTGCTCGCCGCGGGCAGCGACCGGGTTGGTCGCTCCACCGGCCTGCCTTGCGGCGGAGCCAAACTGACCCGCGAGTTCCTCTTCGGTGAGTGGGCGGGCGTGATAAATCCGCACGGTGGAAGCGCCCATGGAGTCCAGGACGATCTCTTTTACCCGCAGGACAGAGGTTACATAGTCATGGATCGAGATCGAGCTGATCCGGTTTTGATGGAGGACAATGTCCCGCCCTTCTCCGGGGAAATTGATGGAAAACAGGTTGGACCTGTCCAAGGCGTCTTTTTCGACGACGAGTGCGTTGAGACTGGAAAATACCGTAAACAGTGAGCAGGTAAGGGTAAGTTTGAGGAATCGTCGCATGGTAAAGAAAGTGCTGGCCTTTGGGGCTTTAGCCAAGTTTAAAACGAGGTATGCTGTCTTGCGAAGACCTATCCGTGTGCATCGGCCCGAATAAAGTAAAAATTTTAAATGGAGCCAAGGCGGCCTTCGCTGAGGACAAATTACACGCGGTGATTGGGCCCTCGGGGTGTGGAAAAACGACCCTGATGAAGGCGATGCTGGGGATCTTACCAACGTCCGAGGGAACGGTTTACCTGCGGGGGCAGGCCGTCGATAAACATCATCAATGGCCGGGTGAGGTCGGATTCGCTCCGCAATTCAGTATTGCCCAGCCCCACTTGACGGTGGAGGAAAGTCTGCGCTATGCACTGGATCTGTATGTTTCGGATGCGGAGGTGAAGCGCGCGCGCTTGAAGGAAATCCTCGAGCGGACGGGCCTTGATCCGCACCGCGAAAAGAAGGTCGGGAGTCTCAGTGGCGGCCAGTTGCGGCGCTTGGGGCTCAGCCTCGAGTTGACCGGGGATCCGGCTTGTTTGGTGTGCGATGAGGTGACCTCCGGTCTCGATCCACGCTCGGAGGATCACATTTTGGAAGTGATGCGTGGGCTTCAGGCGCAGCGCGGAAAGACGTTTATCTGCATCATTCATAATTTAGCCAAACTGGAACAGTTTGATGAGGTGACCGTGGTCCATGATGGGACGGTGGTTTTTCAGGGAGCTCCCGAGCGCTTGAATCAATTTTTTGGCATCGCTGACCCGCTTCACCTGTATGATCGGCTGAATGCCGAAGGGGTGGATCATTGGCGGGAGCGCTGGGAGGCGGTTCAGTTGGAAGCCGCGGATTCCAATGAAGCTGATCCAGACGACGGCGATCAACCCTCCAGTGCGGCGGCCCGTACCCCGGTCCCACTTCCAGGCTTAGTTTCGCAGGTGGGGACCCTCCTGCGGCGTCGCGGACTCTTGTTCATGCGGGATAAGGGCTATCTTTTTTTGACGCTGGGGATTACCCTCGGCTTTCCCTGTTTGGTCGTGATTTTTGCGCTGGGAGGACTGCCCGAGGTGCGGGGCCTTGCCCTTGATAGTCGGGGAGGCATTCTCGAACAAATCCAAGACAACATCCGCTTCCAAATCACTGCCATGCAAACGGCTTCACTGGTGACCGGGTTGATCATGTTTCAGGTGATCCTCCTCACCCTGATGGGCAGTAATAACGGCGCACGGGAGATTGCCGGAGAGCGCACGCTCTACGAAAAAGAGCGCTTTGCGGGCCTGCGGCCAGAGGCGTACGGCATCAGCAAGTTGGTCTTCTGTTCGGCGGTCGCAGCCATTCAGGGCTTGTACATGACTTTTTTCGTGAAACTGATCTGTGGATTTCCGGGTCCTTGGCTGGAGCAAGCGGGAGTCCTGGCGCTTGCTTGTGTGGCGATGACGGTCGTGTGCCTTGGGATTTCCGCCATGCTTAATTCGGGGGAAAAGGCCTCGCTGTTGTCCGTTTATTTGGTTGGGTTTCAGCTGCCCCTTTCCGGTATTGTGCTCGCGCTCCCCGAGGCCTTGGTCTGGGTCTGCCGTCCTTTTATCAATGCTTATTGGGGGTGGGGTGGCTATTTTGGTTCCATGATCGATACCCGGTTGTTCGACGCTTTCCGGCAGCACGAGACCGCCTTTGTCCCCAGCGCAGGACTCGCCGCTGCGGTTTTGTTGATTCATGTTTTTGCAGGTGCATGTATGGTGTTTTGGGGTTGCTTGCGACGAGGTTGGAAGTAAGGTGCTCCTTTGTCGCGACAGTGCCCTTCCCCTAAGCATGCGGCTTGTTGATCCCCAAAAGATCATTTTCTCCATTTCTTATGGCCAAAAGTAAAACCCTTCCCATCCTCCTCGGCGTCGTCGCGCTCGTTATTATCGTCGGTGTCGGCCTGTTTTTATTTTTAGGCAAGGGGAGCGGGTTTTCAGGCTTGGAGCGCTTTCCGAGCAGCGCTTATTTGGAGGGTCCGGAGGATTTTTTGGGAAATCGCTATCTACTTGAGGCACAAATCGTTTCCCAGATTGTCTGGGATGAACAGGTGGG
>PWZW01000065.1 GCA_003567255.1 Puniceicoccaceae bacterium
ATTTAATAGCTTATGAAAACATCAAAAATTATTCTCAGTACCCTTTTAGCTTCAGCCGCCGGAGTTGCAATCGGGATGTTGTTTGCCCCGCAAAAAGGATCCACAACAAGGCGTAAAATTTCAGAAAAAAATCATCAATACTCAGATTATCTGGCTGACAAGTTTGATGATTTCATCGACTCAGTGTCGCATCCATTGGAGAGTATCGAAGATGAAACAAAGCGACTGGCCAGAAAAGCCAATGAAAGTGCAAAAAAAGTAGCATCCGAAGTAAATTCTGGCAATAAATAAAGTTCAGACCCTTTCCTTTGCGTATAAATGTACACTCTTTTAAATGAGGGGTGTGCATTTTTTTTTACAGTTAATCATACAAGTCTTTTCTTTATTTCTGTAATGCAAACAATGGTTTAATTTGGCAATATGTTGAACCATCATTTCTAAAAAAAATACATTCAAGAGTATAGTTATGAAAGAGAGTGAGAAAGGTGATCAGAATAATCTTGTAAACAGTACAATTGAAGAGGGCGACCCGGACGAGAGACGACCCGACCCTGACGATCCGAATGAAGAAGTTGCAATGCCACCAAAGGAGATGCCTAAAAAAGATCATGAACATGATGAAGAGATAACATATCACGATTTTGTAGCTAACTACGATTTCATTGCAAGTTAGGGTTACACCATAATCTTATTGCAGTGAACGAGTCTAAATTAAATTGAACCAAAGCCAGATTGCAGAAATGCTTTCTGCCATCTAAATCAAAAAAGTCTATGAAAACGAAATCAAGTGAAAAATCAAAAAGTAATTCGAAAATAAACGGAAATCCGGTAGATAAAGGGATGCGATCATCACAGCTTATGGAGCTGTTTGAAGAGCAGCTGAAAGATATACTTTGGGCAGAAAAAGCATTAATAAAAGCCATTCCAAAAATGATTTCTATGACTTCATCAGTGGATCTGAATGAGGCACTAACAGAGCACCTGGAACAGACCCATGATCAGATTACAAGACTGGCCAAAATATTTAACTCAATAGACAAAAAGCCAACGACCGTAAAATGTGATGCTATGGCAGGGCTGATATCCGAGGCAAGTGATATGATGGATGATTGCGAAACAGGTCCCCAATGTGATGCAGGTATTATATCCGCAGCGCAAAAAATTGAACATTATGAAATAGCGACCTATGGCACTTTACGCGAATTTGCTGAAACTCTTGGTTTATCAGACGCTGAAAAGCTGCTTTTGGAAATACTCAATGAAGAGAAGTCAGCCGATCAAAAGCTAACGAATATAGCTGTAAAGATGGTGAACATGAACGCGGCTGTAAAACCGGCTTAAAATAAAAAGGGAGAAGAATATTATGAGTGGACTTTTAAAGGGAGGAATTGCAGGATACGGAGCCATGAAATTAGGTGGCGGTTGTTTTAGTACCATTATCGTATTTGTAATCATCTTCTGGCTTCTTGGAATGTTCTAGAGGGTTTTGCAAAACCGGTCTTTTGCCCAATGGCTGCGTTATCGGTCGATTGAAATCCTCATCCTGAAGGCATTCGGGACTGCGCAACCTCCCTCTGGCCTTGCCCTTGAACAAAATCCCTGGTTTTGCAAAGCTATCTTCTAATCAGAAAAAAATCTCTAAGGATAGAGAGTAATTAAACTCAAAAATTAAAGACAGAATAAAATGGATAAAAATAAACATCAGAGTAATGATAACCTTAATGATGACAACAGAGCAGCAGAAAAGGGAATGTTGACAGGTATGTTTCGTGACCGAAGAAGCACAGAAAATGCATACAATTCAATGCATGAGAGAGGATATACAGAAGATGAGATTAATCTTGTGATGTCTAAAGAAACCCATGATAAATATTTCACAAGCGACATGGAAGAGACTGAGCTCGGCCATAAAGCTGCCTCCGGTTCAGGTACCGGTTCAGCAATAGGCGGTACTATTGGTGCTGTTGCAGGAATCATTGCTGCTATTGGTACCAGTGTCGTTATTCCCGGCCTAGGAATTGTTGTAGCAGGCCCGATTGTAGCCGGGCTGGCAGGAGCAGGTGCAGGTGGAATTGCCGGTGGAATTATTGGAGCACTGGTTGGCTGGGGAATACCCAAAGAGCGTGCGAAAATTTATGAATCAGGTATAAAGGATGGCCATATCATTTTGGGAGTGAAGCCAAAAAATGCCGATGATGCCGAGTACTTTGAAAGAACATGGATTGAAAATGATGCGCGTGAAGTTCACAGATAAGCCTCATCTAATAACAAGGGGTTGGGCTTAACACCTGACTCCTTGCATATTTTTTTATCTGAAAATCGAATGAGTTCAGATAAGTAAAAAGTATTCCTAAGCGCCCTGTTACGTGGCTTTGAGAAAATAAGTAATCAAAGATACGGTCAAACCCTTTCTGCCATGAAGCCGCGAAAACAGAAGGTTATACCAGGTAAAAATAAAATCAGAGCAATATCTGTAGTGCCTTTGTGGCCGACTGAATATGTAATGAAAATATTAGTGTCATTTTTCCCCGGCCTAACTAAGGGATACTCACTTTAACTAAACAACAAACCTAATAAAAACATAATGGAAAAAGAGAAAACAGTTAATGCGTTAAACAGACTTGTTGTAATCAATAAAGACAGAATTGAAGGTTACGAAAAAGCTTCTGAGAATACGGAAGAGAAGGACTTAAAAACCCTTTTTGCAAAATTTGTGCAAACAAGTCAAAAATGCCGGAATGAATTAATCAGTGAAATTGAAAAATTGGGCGGCAAAGCTGAAGAGGGCACAAAGATGTCGGGCAAATTCTTCAGGGTCTGGATGGATGTCAAATCAGCGCTTTCAGGCAAAGACAGGAAGGCCATACTGAGCTCGTGCGAGCAAGGCGAGGAGAAGGCTATAGAAGTATACAAAGATGTGTTGAATGATCATGATAAGTCAGGACAATTGACTCCCAAATTGAAAAGTTTGATTAAGGCCCAATATGATTTAATCAATTCAGACAAGGGTAAGATCAGTTCGATGCAAAATGCAGCGGTGCAAGCATCTTAATTCCACGCAGAATTCTCAGGAGATAAGCCCGCAATTTTTATAAAGAATTTCTTTTAAAATAGAATTCTGTGATATATCCAAGGGATAGATTGTTCTTTGTAAGACCTTTTAATGAAGGGCAGTGTAAATTATAAACGTGAAATAAATTCACAAAAACCATTTAGAAAAATCAAAATCATGAGTAAAGAAAATCAATTCTTTTTCAGTACCACATTTACAGCTCTTTTTATGGCTGTTTTTGTGATAGGTAGTATAAATCAATCAATATTAATTCCGGATAAAACTGAGAATTATAAACCAGCCGTGGTAAGCACAATACCATCCGATGGTGAAACCGATGTAGCACGTAACATTGTAATTGAAATCACTTTTAGCGAAGAGATGGATTCATCCTACATTCAGAGATCCTCATTTACCCTGATGCAGAATTCGGAGCCCGTAGGAGGCACCTTAACGTTTTCCGGTAATACAGCAATGTTTACCACAACAAATAGTTTAAAAGCGGAATCTGTTTACAATGCTTCTTTAACAACGGACAGCGATCATTCATATGATGAATTCAACGATGAAGAGCATGAGGAAGAAGCTTTTGAAGAGAATGGAAGGCAATGGAGTTTTACAACGGGTGGAAGCAGCGATCCGGTGGAAACCATAGATCTCGGCAGTGCAGCTAAGTATGTAATTCTTGCGCAGTCAGCAATTCATAATGATTCGACATCTGAAGTTACAGGAGAAAAAGGGTTTGACCCGGACTTCAAAAGTTCAAAAGATAGTAAATCAGCGTATTGGTTAAAAAAAGAAGACGTTGACAAGGAAGCAGTCCGCAGAGACACTACCCTTAAAAAAATTGACAAGCGTGAGTATTCATCAGATGAAAGGGATTCAAGCACTGGCAACCTGGATGAAGCACTCGAAGATATGATTACAGCATACAACGATGCTGCTGATCGTTCGCCGGTTGACTTTATTGATTATAAATTGGAATCATCATCAGGTGAGAAGTCAGATTCAACCATGGATCA
>PWZW01000082.1 GCA_003567255.1 Puniceicoccaceae bacterium
AATCAACCGAATACACCCGAACCCTGGATCTCCGGAGAAATGCCTGAAGCCGATTCCAAGACGGTGCAGAAAATCCGTCTTGTGTCCACGAAGGCAAAGGATACCCACGCCGAGCGGATAGGTCTGGCTGAAGCATACACCATCGGTAAATGGCTCAAGTCTCCCCCGCACGCATCGGCAACGAACCAGCCAGACACACAAAAAAGAAAAACCAGAAAGCGGCAGGGGTCGGCACTGTGCTCTTGGCCCTGTGCGCCCTTGCGCAGTCGGCAGTTGAGCATTTTTCAGACGGCTTCAGTCCGGGTTCCGCGCTTAGAATTATCGTGATCGCCCTGGGTACCGTCGCCCTCTTAGCAGCGATAGGATACTTAAGGCACAGAAATCGGCGCCCAAAAGGATTGAGATCATTCCCAGAGCAATCTTGGACAAAAAACTAGTCCGTTATACCGCGGGCCCGCCGCGCAGCCGCGCGAAACTGCTCGCGAAAGGAGACGGAAAGTTCCTTGCTCAACTCCACTTCCAGGAGGCTGTTTTGGTCTCGAAGGATCGAATTTATCGTGCCCGAGGCAGCATTGTAATCGATCGCCGACAAATCACTAAAGATCCTTTCGGCAGCCGCGGCGTCCTCCTCGCGTCCAGCCTCCCTGGCCACGTTAATGGCCGTCCAGGCATTCTGTAAATCATCATGGATATCAATAAACACGGTTTTTATGATAAAGCGCATGGGCTGAAAAAGGGCCCCCGTCCATTCCGGACGGTAGATAAATGATTCGTCGTCGTAAGGAAATACCTCAGGGTCGGAACGATATTCGTTCACGCCATCGAGGTAGATATCCTTGCGGATAGGTAAACGGCGCAATGCGTAGCGGCTGGGCCCGCCCTCTGTTCCGACTCTAAAATCCCAAAGTTTTTGCCCCTCGATGGAAAGTACGAACTCGATAAAGCGCTCAGCAACCTCACGGTTGGGGGCCCCTCGAATCAGGCCGACCGGGTCGACAGAAACCGTCGACCCCCCAGCCGGGGTCAAGTAGGCAAATCTACCTTCGCCACCGCGCATTCCCAAAATCTCCTGCTGGAAACGTCCGTAAAAATCGATACTCATTCCCGCCGCGCAATCACCTTGGGAAACATCAAGCGAAGGCTTCGTTGCAGAGTCCGTAAAATAGCGTGCATTGGCGGCAATCTTTTGAATGAGCTGCATCCCGGCAAGCCAACCCTCCTCCCGCACGCGCTGATCGACCACCTCAGGAGCGAGCCCCTGACCGAGCAATTCAGTTTCCAGCAATTGCATCTCCCGCTGAATGATCATTTCAAAGGCTTTATTGGAAGACCCGCTTTTACTCGGATCCGCCAACCCCACACTCCCAACCAGCTTCGGCGATGCCAAATCCTGCCAGGATTCGGGGATACCCTCGAAGCCAACCCTGTCGAGTGCGTCATAGTTGTATATAATACCGAAACTGGAAAGCACTGTCCCGATCCACCTGCCCTCAGGATCATAAAACGGCTCACCGCTGAACGTTGCCGGGATAATATTGCCGGCAAACCATTCGGGGTGAGTTTCCAAAATACGCGAAGGTACCAACTGCCCAGCTCTGGCTTGCTGGATAAAATCAAAACTACCCCCACCAAAAAAGAGGTCCACCCCGATACCAATTTCAGAATCAAGGAAGGCCTGACGAGCCTCTGCGCCCTCTGGGTTGGCCGAAGCGGCTTCGGGATCGGCCAGGCGGTGATTCCGAAAACTATTTTCCACATTCTGGCTCCAGTTGCGACCCAAATTCCCCGTCCATTCATTCCGGAAGGCGTTTAGGAAACTTGAGTTTAAGAACCTCACAATGTCACTTGTCCCACCGATGACTCGCCAATCAATGTTGACCGATCTTCCCGTCTCCTCTTGGTACCACACTTCAAAGCCGCGGCCAAATTCATGTCGAATCGCCTCATTGTGCGGGGTAAAAACCACCAAACGATCGTCGGCACCAGAAACGGTACGTTCGCTGTCTCTCAACAAAAACGGAACTCCGATTACGATCAGAATCGAGAGAGGAAGGAACAGTTTCTTCAGCATAGCCTTAGCATCTTAGGAAATCCACACTTCAGCGATTGAGGATCACAACGTCCTCCGGATCTGCCCAGGCAAACAAATTGCCGGGACCGCGGGTGCCTAGGTGCCGGGGATTGAGTTCAGAAATGTTTAGCACATGCTCGCCAATCGCGAAGTCGTAATGAGCGACCTCTCCATAGTAAACCGCATCTCCGATCTTTCCGGCAAAGGCATTCTCATCGGGCGCCATTTGGCTGATGGTCAAAGTCTCCGGGCGCAATAAGACGGTGACGTCCGCGCCGTCAGCAGGTATTTCCGCAGGATCCGAGAGTGAGCCGCGAATTTCGCCGAGTCCGGTATCGACCAATGCCTCGCCTCCTCCCGCCCGAATCACCTTTCCAGGGACGAAGTTAGCCTCGCCGATGAAACTGGAGACAAATTTGGAATTCGGCCTCTTATAGACCTCCGCGGGCGTGCCGACCTGCAAAATCCGGCCATTATCCAAAACCGCCATGCGGTCAGCAATCGATAACGCTTCCTTCTGGTCGTGCGTCACATAGACCGTGGTAAGGTCAAACTCCTTGCAGATGCGGCGAATTTCCTGACGCATCTCCAGGCGCAATTTCGCATCCAGATTAGAGAGCGGCTCATCGAGCAGAAGGCAGCGCGGACGCACGACCAAAGCGCGGGCCAAAGCCACCCGCTGCTGCTGACCACCGGAAAGTTGGTTGGGTTTACGCTCCGCATAGGCCCCCATTTGCACGGATTCCAAAGCCTCTTTAGCACGCTTGGCCACCTCAGCTTTAGAAATTTTTTGTTGCTCCAAACCGAAGGCCACATTCTCCAAAACACTCATGTGTGGCCAAAGGGCATAGCTTTGGAACATCATGCCGGTCCTCCGCTTATGGGGAGGCGTACGCGTTACATCCGTGTCTCCAAAACGGATTGTCCCCTCCTCGGGAACATAAAATCCGGCTAAGCTGCGCAGCAGCGTCGTTTTCCCACAACCGCTGGGACCGAGCAGAAAAAAGAGCTCTCCAGCCCCAATCTCTAAATCAATATTATCGAGGGCCCGAGTCTCCCCAAATTGCTTAACCAGATGCTCTACAGTGATCGGTACCATAAGTCGTTATTCCCCACCGCCCCTTTGCTTTAGTCAAAGCAAATATACGTCACATTTTCGTTGCAGACGGTCAGGTTCAGGTAAGCAAAATCGGGACCAAGCCGAAGTTTTTAAGCTTCCCGGCGTTTTTTATCGTTTCCGCTTTATTCAAGTATGATCCCTGCTTACTCCTTAAGCATGAAAGAAGGAAAAACACCCTCCGTGCCCATGGATGACATCGACAAAGTGCTCGTTTCAGAAACGGAAATCAAAAACCGCATTGTGGAACTCGGCGGCGAGATAAACGCATACTACCAAGGAGAAGAGGTCGCCGTTATCGCCATCATCAATGGGGCCATCATATTTGTTGCCGATCTGATCCGTGAACTGCGCATCCCGCTGAAGTTGGATTGTGTACGCGTTTCCAGCTACCGCAATGAAACCAGCCCGCAGGGGCGCCCTGAGGTGATTGATCGGATACGCCTCGAGCTCAAAGGCACGCATGTCCTCCTGATCGACGATATTTTGGATACTGGGAATACCCTGTCAGAAGTCGTGCGCCTCTTTGAAACACTCAATCCAGCATCGATAAAGACCTGCGTCCTACTGGACAAAAAAGCCAGACGATCGGTCGAGTTTGAGGCTGATTTTGTTGGCTTTAAAATTCCCGACGAATTCGTGGTAGGTTACGGTCTCGACTTCGCGGAAAGGTACCGCCATCTGCCTTGCATTGGGGTACTTCGCCCGGAAATGCAAAACCCACCGGAGTGGAACTAAGCTTACGGTTCCACCGTTCTGTATCCAAAGCCCTCGCGAGTGCGCATCCCCTTCGAAGGCA
>PWZW01000318.1 GCA_003567255.1 Puniceicoccaceae bacterium
CAGCTATCTCGGGGCCGATGCCCCGAGCCGAAGGTTTGCCGTGGTCGCCATGTAACCAAAGCCATAAGCGGCCACTATTTCATCGCCCACGCCAGCACCCAGCGTATCCAGTGGAATACGCCCAATCAAATCGGGGGAGTCGGGGGCCACTTCCTCGAGGGTAACATGGGCTGTCTTCGGCCCCCGCACTTCCAGTGTGACGGACTCTGCCGTGGTGAAGTCAAAGTTCAGCGGAGCACGCAGACGCACGACCAGGTCGTTGCCTTCTTGTTGAAGGGTGAGCTCCGTTCGCGCCTTCGCCAGATAGGCGAGGCTGATGTTATAGGCCGTGTTGAACTGGATCCAACCTTCTGTCCACCCGTAGTTGCCAAACTCAGGATGATAGGGGTAGTGCACGTGCTTGGGCGCACCGTCGAGGACGAAGCGCACGCCTTCCAGTTGCCCGATACCGCCGCGATAGAACGAATACCAGCCGTGCACGACACCTTCGATCTCGCGGGGCCCGTGGTAGGAGAAGTGGCGTCCCGTCGGATTGCGCCCAAAAGCGTTGTCGAAGTGGCTCCAAACCAACTCAGTCAAGCGTTGATACTGATCAGCGTCTTCAATGAAGGGCTGCGCGGCGAGGAGCACGGAAGGCAGGCCAACCACGTTGCCCGGTTCGTTCCACATGGTTCGGTGCTCGCCGGTCGGCGTCCATTCGCCATCGTCGCTCAAACGGCGAAAGTCCCACATGTTTTCGGCGCGGCGTATGGCGACGCCAGCCCATGCCTGAATCTTCTCCTGCAAGCCCGCGGGTGCCCGGCCGGGATACATTTCCAGAAAAGCGGCGAGCCCGGTCAGGGTGATGTGTTCGCTCATCCGCTGGCCCTTGGTCGTCCGCGGATCTTCCCAATCAAGGTTTTCGATCATCCACTCAACTTGTGCGTAGGCGGCGTTGAAGTATGGCTCGCCATCAGGTAGCCCGTCGCGGACGGAGACCGCGTGCATTAGAAGATTGGGCAAAACGCTGTGCCCGGGAGGATATTCACCTTTGGCACTCCCGATATGGGTCCTCAGGGCGAAGAGGTTATGATCAGGTGCCGTGCAGTAGGGGTATTCACGGTCTGCTTCCTCCTCCGTCCAATGCTTTTTTACGAACTCCAAAACCGCATCGTAATTTTGTTGCGGGAGCCATTGATCAAGCATCGGCCAAGCGTAAAGAAAGTAAGCCAGCTCCCCTTTGAGAAAGGCGTGAGTCGTTCCCTGCGTTACAGTAATGTCGGCGCCCCAATGGATCAGTTTCACAATGTCGGGCGCGTCCTCGGCATAAGGTTCGAGGGCTCCCCACAGTTCGTCCCTCGGTGTTTCGTAGCGAACTTGCTTCGGCATGCGGTCGTAGGCAGCGGGGTTTGAAAGATACTGAGGCACCAGTGTCCGCAAGACCCAGGCAAAGGCATGATCGTCGCGCCAACCGAAGGAACCGCGGCACGGTTTCGTGTAGTTGCCAACATAGTGGCGGCTATCGATCATGAAATCCATCGCGAGTTGATAAGTGATCCGCTCCAGTTGCCAGAGTCCGACGGTGAAAGGAACCGAGGTATGGCCGCCGGCTTTGACCACATAGTGGGCCCCATCCGTTGGGTTGAACTCGGAAAAATCGCCAATATGTCCCTTGATCAAACCAGTGAGCACCGGCCTGTCTGTGTCGACACGGTAGATGCCAAACGGGGTGCCGTCGGGCAGCGAGGGAGCGGTGAATCGTTTGGGCTCCCCCAGATTAAAGCCACTTTGGTTGAGGTAAATTGGAGGGATGTTTGCGTTGGCATCACCGACCCGATCATCAATGGCCGGCATCGTTGCGCCGCCCGCCGCCGGCCAGATCACGACTTCACGGATCGCGACCGTCCGGTCCTTGGGGTCAGGGAAAACCAGTCTAAGCTCTTGGGTCTTTACATCGACGGTAGCGTCGAAACGCACCTCAAAATCTTTCTCGTGATTGTTCCGAATGGAAGCGGATGGTATGGGGGTCCATTCACGCTCGGCGTTTCGAAAAAAGACATCCACCGCTGCCACGGCGTGGCCATCCGAGTGGCCCGAGTAAATGTGGAGACCCTGGATTTCCTCAACCTCATTCCAAAGAAGCTGTAGCCAGATTTCACCGCGACGAGACGGGTTGTTTTCCCAACGGGAGGCATCGCTCAGCACGCCGTCGATCACCAGTCCATCATTGAAATCCACAAACGAAGAACCCCTTGCCGTGACATTGGAAACGGGCTTGATCGCTGCCGAACTCACTCCGGCAAGCCAAACGAGTAAAACGAGAAGATAGATGTTTTGTTTTGTATTCATTGGTTCATGTTCAATAACGGTTGATGAGCGCTGCGGGCGTCCTCGAATTGGGATTTTGAAGGTTTTTATTGCGAGGGATTGATCAGCCGAAGTCCGCAGGTTTCCTAGATCAGCGTCTGATTGCGCTCGGTTCAAAGGCAAAGGCCTTCGGCTACCAGTTTCGTAATTTTGAGCTGAATCATCGTAGCCGAAGCCCTTAGGCTTTGGTGGACCACCCGAGGAGCGGGAAAGAACCAAACGCGAAGGCGTTCGGCTACCACCAAACGCGAAGGCGTTCGGCTACCACCAAACGCGAAGGCCTGGTCTGGCCCCGGCAGAGGCCAGTTCGGTCTTGTCGCCCCGCGACAGCGGGGCTCGGAGCGGCTACCGAGCCACCGCGCTCGGTCCAAAGGCAAGTTTTGGTAGATTGAGGCATGAAAAAACGTATTTGATAACAGACTGGTTTCTCAATCATAATCACAATTGTGAATATAATTGTGAACATTAAACTCATGAGGATCGGTAAAATGAAAAAAGGAAATGCGCTAACAATGGCGGGGCGGGGCTACCCTGTGTGCCTACTCGGATGGATGCTCGCCCTCGCTTCGCTGACTGGCCACGCGGGCGAACTGTCCCTCGACCGCACTTTCGGGGATAACATGGTTCTGCAGCGGAACCACCCAGTCCCGGTTTTTGGCATCGCCCCCGCCGGGACCGAAGTAACGGTGCGCCTGAACGACAAGACCGCTCAGGCGACCAGTGACTCGCAAGGGGTGTGGCGCGTGGAACTGCCGTCTATGGAAGCGGGCGGACCGCATGTCCTGCAAATTTCAGCGGGCGGAGAGCAACGCACCTACAAGAATGTTCTGGTTGGGGATGTCTGGGTATGCGCGGGACAGTCCAATATGAATCTGCCTTTGAGAAATCAGCCGGACGTCGACGCGACGCTGGCCGCTGCTGACCGCCCTGAAATCCGCCTTTTCCGGTCCCCCACCAGAGGCAGGGCGAATCCAAGGACCGATTTTGCCGAGAACCATCCGGGTTGGGTGGTCGCTTCGCCCGATACGGCGGGCGCCTTTTCGGGGCTCGCCTACCATTTCGCCACCAGGATACAGGATGAAATCGAGGTGCCCATCGGTATTATACACGCCGCGCGGGGTGGCTCCTTTATCGAGTCCTGGATCCCGCGTCCGGCGATAGAAGCTGCACCCGAACTGAAGCCGATCCTGGATCAGTGGGAGTGGTTAAACGCGAACAGATCCCAAGGCAGCGGCTTTCCGAGCCCCGTAGGAAAGCAGGCCATCAGTACCCTCTATAACGAATCGATCCATCCTCATATCACGCGTCCGATCAAAGGCGTGCTCTGGTATCAGGGCGAATCCAATACCGACCGCGGCTATCAATATCGCACCCTCCTACCGGTGCTGGTGGAGAGCTGGCGCGATATCTGGGACCAGCCGGACCTTCCTTTTGTCGTGGTCCAGTTGCCCAATTACGACCCCGGGGTAAACCCTTTTGGCCCGCAGGATGGCGGCCCCTGGGAGATTGTCCGTGAATCTCAGTCGACGATCCTTAAGCTGCCGAACACCGCGCTGGCCGTTACCCTCGGTATGGGCTTGGATCAGGATGTGCACCCCCGCGACAAACGCGGTGTGGCGACTCGCGC
>PWZW01000050.1 GCA_003567255.1 Puniceicoccaceae bacterium
TCCTCGGCGTATGCCTCCTCGGAGAGATGGTTCCATTCATCCCAGCGCGCATTCAATGAGGCGACCACGGCGTAGCGCGGTTCCTTGAGGTGGGGGCGGGGTTCCGGATAATAAACGGAAAAAGTGTGGCTGCTGGTGTGGATGGAGGTCAGCTCATCGATGGAATACTCGGGTGCGCGAGAGGTGAAGACAAGATCTCCGATATTGGGAAGGGTTTCCCCCTTGCGAATCCCCATGTATACTTGGCAGGAGCTGGTGTTGTTGCGGACGGCTTCAGCCTCGGCGACGAACTCGGGTGAAAAATGCTCGGTGCCCACGAGGTGCTGGATAGTGTTTTTCACATTGGCGTTGGAAAGGACGGCACGGCAGCGGATAGTTCGGGTGGGGAAGGTTTCATTCCCGCTGTTTTGGCTGCGTGCCTGGACGCCGACGACCTGCCCGTCTTCCACCAAAATTTTCTCAACCAGGGCGCATTTACGCACCTCGACGCCGTTGTTTTTGAGCTCTTTGATCATCTTCGTGACCAAAACGTCGGTGCCTCCGGAAAAGGTGAACACGCCTTTGCTCATGAAGTTGGAGAATACGATACCGTAGGTGATGGCGGGATCGTCGATGTGGGAACCATTGGCATAAGAGATGGGCTCCATCAACAGGCGATGGACATCGGTGCGGCCCGGGAAGAAGCTTTCAAACATTTCCCCGGTGGTCTGGCTGTGGTCATCGTAAAAGTTCATCCCCCGCAAATGGGTGTAAAAGGCCTCGACCTTTTCCCGGGGGATGCCGAAGTCCTCGGTCAAAATCTTGGTGAAGTCTTCGCGGTCGAAGCTCGTCCACACATCCATTTGGGGATTGATGAAACGAACATCCTTGAGCTGGTGGATGGAGTCGGCGATTTCACGCGTCCAATACTTGCGGCAGGACTTCACCATGCCGTAGGGAAAGCCGTGCAGGGAGATATCAAAAATGTGCCCTCCGGGACGCTTAAACCAAGTGGCGAGTCCTCCGAACTGGTAGTGATGCTCCAGGAGGAGCACCCGGTGGTCATTTTTGGCGAGATAGTTCGCCGCAGTCAACCCACCCAGACCGGAGCCGATCACGACCACGTCATATGTATCCTCTACGCCCTTTAACCAATCTTTTGCCATAGTGCTTCGTGTTTGAAGCTATTAAGACAGCTTGCGCTTGCGGGTTTTTCAACCCGTAAGGTGAAAAATAAGTTTCGTTGGGAGCGCGGTTGAACCTTTCCGAAGGCCGGGTCTTTCCGAAGGCCGGGTCAAAACCCATTGATGCTGACCGGTGCCGACTGGGCGCGGTTTTCGCGAATGACTTGATTCATGACCCGGTCCATATTGGCGTCGAAGATGAGGAGCATCGTGCCGTTTCCTCCTCCCTCGCGGGCGCGGAGCCTACCATCTGCCAGCTGCTTGGTGAAATTCAGCGCCGAATCCTCAGGGTCCTCGATGCGCTCCCAGTATGAATTACCCGACTGGATAGCGAGTAACTCATTCCTTTCTTGTTCGGTCATGCGCTGACTGCGCCGATATACCTCGAGGACCGAGCGATCGTTGACGTAAACCACATGTAATTCCCAGCCTGCGGGCATGTTGCGGGCGTTCAACTCACTCTGTACAGCGCGGCGGCCGGAAGCGGTTTTGAAATAGACTCGGACTTCGACACTGCCGGGGAGGTGGCTAAGGATATTGTTGTAGGGCATGCCATCCATCCGGGCTTGCCTGATTTCGTTATTCCGGTAGGCGATCCCTCCCGCATCGAAGAGCCGTCGCTCAAGCTCACTCTTCGTGTCGCCCACCCGGGCATCGAGGGACGCCGGCACCGTCAAAGAGCCAAGCAGTGCAAGCATGAATAAAGAAGTCTTTAGATAAGATTGATTTAGCATGGGGTTTACGCTGTGTTGAGGTGATGGAAGTATTCTTTGTAGAATCCCTGATTGTAAAATGAGCGAAGGACGCTCAAAAGTAAACGCTTAAAGCAGGCCGCACCGTATGGAAAATGGGTTTTACGACGATTTTGATTTGGAGCGGTTTCCTTCCCCGGACTATGCGCAGGGGGAATACCGCACACCCTTTCAAATCGAGCGCGACCGCATCGTTTTCTCCTACCCCTTTCGCAAGCTGCAATCCAAGACGCAGGTCTTTCAGTCCGGCGAATACGACTTTTACCGCACCCGGCTAACTCACACCATTGAGGTGGCCAAAATCGGCCGCTCAATCTGCGATTTCCTTCGGGTTGCCGGGAGCGAGCTGCGGGACGATTTCTACATTGACCCCGACCTCACCGAGGCCGTCGGCCTAGCTCATGACCTCGGGCACCCTCCTTTTGGCCACATTGGTGAGCGCAAATTAAATGAGTTGATGCAGGCGCACGGGGGGTTTGAGGGAAATGGGCAAACGCTGAGGATTCTCTCGGAGTTGATCTATGATCGTCCGGAGGGCACCAGCGGGATGAATCCCACCCGGGCCTTCCTCGATGGGGTCATGAAGTACAAGTGCCTCTACTCCGACGCCCTCCGGAAGGGCGCGGACGGCAAAACGATCTACCCTGAAAACCATTTTATTTATGACGACCAGGTGGAAATGCGCGCACGGGCTTTTGGGCAGGAGGATCTGCCCCCGGAGCTTACCGACGCGGAGAAGCTGAACGCCTGTAAAAGCATCGAGTGTCAAATCATGGATTGGGCGGACGACACTGCGTACAGTGTGAACGATATCGTCGATGGAATTCACGCCCGCTACATTACGCTGGGGAGCTTGGAAGGCTGGATGGCGGCGCAGTCAAATTTATCCGGACATGCTCAGCGCCGCTGTGAGTGGTTGATCGGGGCGATCCGCGACGGCTCCTTTGAGCGACGCCTCAGTGCGCGGATCGGGCACTGCATCCGGGCTGTTTCGCTTGAGCGACAGGGTGGTTATCTCGCGGAGCGCACACACCGGCACGCCTACCGCTTAGTGGTCAACCCGGAGATTTTCGAGGAAGTCGCCTTGTTCAAACAAGTCGCCGTTGACCTGATCTTCAAATCACCGCAAATCCAGCAAATCGAGTTTAAGGGCGGGTTTGTACTGAATCGCTTGTTTAATGCCTTTGCCGATTGCTACGGAAACCCGCACACGCCCCCCAGCCTGCACATGTTACCCCCGGCGATTGAGCAGCTGGTCTTGCGGGAGGAGACTGAGTCCGGACGCTACCGCAGACTCTGCGATTGCGTGGCCGCCTTGACCGACGGGCAGGCCACCCGCACCTACAAGCGGCTTTTTGATCCCGAGTTTGGATCGATCACGGAGCTGTTTTAGGGGGGGCGTGGCCGATCCCCGGAGAACGCGTGTTGACAGAAAATTGGGTGGTCGGTTTGCTTTGGGTTCGCACGCAAATGCGGATGTTTCCGTCCGCTCATCACGTTCGTTTTGGAAAGACCCAAAGGCAAAGCATTCACCCAACGGTTTACCAACTGGTTGGTCTGCGCCCTGATTTTTTTTCTTGGTGCAGGGGGAACTGCTGATGCGACTCAGCGTGGTGAATGGACGTTTGCAGCGCCCGTGCCGGACGAGGCTTCGGGCAAGGTGGAAATCGACGATGGAAAAGCCCTTTTGATTTGGGAGCCTGCCCAAAGCGACGACTCCGCTTCAGCAGCCGACAGGGGGTCGAACGGAAGCCGTGTCCAAGTGGAACAAACCTACCGAGCCGTCGAAGGTGACCTGCTGGATAAGGACTTCATTCCGGAAGTGCGCATCATTTACGAAGGGATGGCTGATCGCCGTTTTGTCAGCGGCCTTCCCGATGGGATTACTGAATTTCGGGTGCGTCCGGTGGATGCGGAGGGAGCGGCATTAGCGAGTTGGTCCGAGCCGCTGGTCGTGGAGGTCACTTACCGTGAGCGCTGGCAAGTATTTTTGCTGGTGGGCTTGGGCTTGATTACGTTTTTCGTCACAGTTGCGATCA
>PWZW01000202.1 GCA_003567255.1 Puniceicoccaceae bacterium
ACGCTTTTCAGAAAGCGCATATGTTGCTGAATCACTTTTCCGCGCAGGTGTCGCGCAATTCGCCCAAGAGCGGTTCGTCGCGGCTCAAGAAACTTTCTTAAAGTTTCAGAATGATTTTCCCGAGGATCCCAACATAGACCAATCCTTCTACTTCCTCGCCCAGATTTCAAAGCTTTCGAACGACCCGCCCAGCGCAATCGAATATTACCTCGCCGGAATTGAAGTCACCCGCGACCGGGAGATGCGAGACATCCTGCATTTTGAACTTGCCGACCTCTATGCGGCCATCGGTGAACACGACGAAACGATTGCTTTATTAGAGGGTTATTTGGAAAAATATGAAGTAGACGCGGATCATGCCAGGGTGATTCTCGCCATTGGTAAAGCGCATGAGTCCCAAAGAAAGCCTTCCGAGATGATTGCTATCTATCGTCAGGGCATCGAAGACATTACAAGTCCCGGCCCAAATCAGGGACTCGAATCAATCCTGCACCGCTACGCAGAGCGGCTTCAGGAAAATACCGAGTTATTTGCCGATACCGTTCGTTTTCTTAGAAGAATGGAAACGGATGCCAACTTCTTACGGGAAATGGCCACGGACCCAGGTGAATTGTTTAATGAATTTTACGAAAATCCGACGATTGACCAACGCCTTTATCGTCGGATGCGAGAAAATCGGAGCCTTCAAGAAGGCCTGCTTCAAGACATTCAGCCACTGGTTGAAATCAGAGAGACCTACGAGCGCGAATTGGATATACTAAGGAGCGAAAACGCCATTGAGTTCCTGAATAAACACCTTCAAACAGCCATTGAAAATGAGGATTTTACGGCTGAAATCAGGTTTCAGATGGCGTTGAAACAAGCTGGAGAGGATGTGCGCCTCAGTCGTTTGCCCGAACCCAATGATTACGTAAATCTTGCCCCGCTCAGCCTCATTTTTGTATCCAACTACTTCGCGGATCTTGATTTCTCAGATGAAGCAGCAGTAGCCGCACAAACGCTGATTGCCAACTTCCCCAATGACACCTCGGCCATCGATGCCCATCGGCGGCTTGCCAAGAATGCCGAGTCAAACGGAGATTTGGAACAAGCAATCACCCACCTTAAGGCAATTGCAGAAATCTTCCCAAGTTCCAGTGCGGCTCCCGTCGCCATCCTCGAGCAGGGACGCATTCACACGAGCCAGGGAGAATACGATTTGGCACGGAGTCTTTACCAGTACATCCTCAGAGTACCTGAGTGGAGAGGTCACCTCTACGCCAGAGCACTTTTCCAAACCGGGGAATCCTATCGGGCAGAGGGTAAACTCGCGGAGGCGCACGGCTTCATGGAACGCGTTTTCCTCGCCTACAGCCACTTCGGGGAATGGGCCGCGCGCGCCTACAAAGCAGACGCAGAAATATTGATCGAAATGGGTGAAATGGAAGATGCGCGCAGCACCCTCAGAGAGGCCCTCGGCGGAGTCTTGAGAAATGCTCCCCGAGAACTCGTTGAAGAGATTCGCTCTCTTTCGGAGTCGCTTTCCTAAAAATCTAAAAAATTTTCGATATGCATCCAACAATCCAAACAAATCCTAAATTTAAAACCATCGCCATCTGTGCTTTCGTCGGTTTGATCAATGCCGCCATGCTCAGCAATGCAGGTGCCTCTGAAACCTTTGAGGCTAACCTCCGGCAATACGGGGACCGCCCCGTCGACGTTGTTCAGGAGAGTGTCGGAGGACGCCCAGCTCAAGAATGGAAAATGGAAGGCATTTCCAATGGACAAATTGAAATGGTACTCCCCTCCGGTGGCGGAATTTCGCTAGCCCCCTCCCGTGATCTCGCCCGAAGTCTTCGGCTTAGCGCGTCTCGAAGCGAGTCCGTACGCAATAACCTGAGGGCAGGTCTTTTTTCGCGTGCAGCTGACGACCTTAGACCTTCCATTTATCCTTTGTTCAAGTTCGCTGAGTTATCCAACGAATTTTCGGCAATTTTTGATCCTATTGCAGAATTCATTCAAGTTTTGGGCAGAGCGGAAGCTTATGATGAAATTAACGCGATCTTAGACCGATTTCCTGCCCTACTTCGGAAATCCGCCGTACAACGGCAAGTATTTATCATCGTTCGCGCACTTTCTGATGGGGGAAGCCCAACCACAGCAGTGGACATGCTTCGCAAGATTCCAGTGGATGCACTTCCAGATGGAGTCGAAAATATCCTCCTTTCTTTTGCCTACGATTTGCGGGTTAAAGGTGAGTTCGAGGCGCTAATCCCAGTTTACGAAGCAATGATACCTGAACTCAGCGGCGCCCAACAGCTGGAGGCGCAAATTTGGCTAGCCTATTGCCTTACCTACGTCGGTCGATCCGAAGAAGCGGATGCCTTGATGGAAACGCTCCCGACTCCAAGTGTTGGGGAAGAAGGTTTTGGGCTATACCAAATGCTGATTGGCTATGCGGCCGCAAACGAGGGTGATCACAAAAATGCACTCGACGCGTTGTCGCAGGGAGTTATCTACGCAAATCCGAATGAAGCTTGGCTTCCTGAGGCCAACTATCTTCTTGGATTGAGCTATCGCGCGCTCGAAATGTTTGAAGCTGCCGAAAATACTTTTCTTGAACTCTCTCGTCTCCGCCCCGATGATGCTTGGGGTCAGCGGGCTGGCGAAGCTCTCGAACAAATGAAGGAAGACGGACAAGCCACCGACGCTTGAGCTCCCACATCTCGCCCATCCACACATTTTAAAACCACAATAAATCTGATATCCACCCGTACCTTATGAAAATGCCCGCTCTTAGCACTCGTATCTGGCTCTTGGCCGTATTAGTCATACTTTCAGCTTTTGTTCTGCTCCCACAGGAAAGCCTTTTTGCTCAAGCGGAAGAAGTCGCCGCCGAAGAGGTCACCGCACCGGGTGATAAGTCACTTTTTGATATGTTCAAAGCAGGCGGTTGGGCAATGTACCCCTTGTTGCTTCTCTCAATCTCAGGTTTTGGACTGATCATTTTTAATTTCTTGGCGATCAAGCCTGAGGCATTTCTCAGCCCCAAAACCATCACCTCGGTTGATGAGGCACTCTCCAATCTAGACGTTGAAGAAGCCAAAAGACTTTGCGAGGAAACCACCTCACCGGTTACCAATATTGTCGCCGCTGGCCTCAGCCGGGTAGATACTAGCGCCTACGATGAAACTGCGGTTAAGGAGGCACTCGAAGAAGCCTCGGCTGAAGAACTCTCCGGACCGTTTGTTTTGATCAACTACCTCTCTGTGGTTGGCACGCTTTCACCCATGGTTGGACTGCTTGGTACCGTTTCCGGTATGGTTAAGGCGTTTAATGCGATCGCCAGCGAAGGTGTTGGCAATCCCCAGCAGCTGGCTGACAATATTTCCGAGGCGCTCATTACCACCGCAACTGGTATGATCATCGGTATTCCGGCGATGTTCTTCTACTTTTTCTTCAAGAACCGTTACGGAAAAATTGCTTCTCGCATCGGACGAATCTCAGGCGACCTCTTTTTCACGTTCAATTCTGCGATCCGTCGTCAAGCCGGAAGCTAGGTCCAGAGGCTGGATGATATGCTTAGACTTACCATAAGGCACTTTGAAGTATGAAACTTTGGCAACCAGAAGATACGGACGCAAACTTCGATCTCACCCCGATGATCGACGTGGTTTTCCTGCTCATCGCCTTTTTCATGGTGCTTACAAACTTTATCACGAGAGAGCTGATCGAGCTGGAAGTACCCCTTGCGGAGGAAGCGGCTGTGCCGGACGAACAAAGAGACCGACAATATGTGAGCATACAGCGGGATGGATCACTCTTTTTTGGAGCTCGCTCAGTCGCTTATGAAAATTTGGCTGCCTTCCTCCAAGAGGCACGTGAGGCAAATCCCCGAGTCAAAATTTACCTCCGCGCAGATGCCGAAACCCCTCACCGGTTCATTAATGAAGTCATGTCAGCCTGTGCCCAGG
>PWZW01000222.1 GCA_003567255.1 Puniceicoccaceae bacterium
GCGTTTACACAGACAGGTACCGAGCGAAGCGACACTTGACATGTCTGTGCCACGGTACTGTCTTCCCGCAGCGACGCCCCACCCTCACAGCCGGTCGGCGGCGAGCTCCGCGAGCTCACTGCGGACGCCGGCGCTGAGCTCAACGTGCGCGGTGATCTTGGTGCCTTTCAGGCGCTGGGCGGTATGGACCAGGCCGTTGGTGGTAGCATCGAGAAACATACTGTCCACTTGGCCGGGGTCACCGAGCAAGATCACTTTTGAGCCTTCCCCCATCCGGCTGACCACGGTCTTTGCTTCGTGCGGGGTCATGTTCTGCGCTTCGTCGATGATGAAGAAGGTATTGGCCAGCGAACGCCCGCGAATAAAGGTCATCGCCTCCACCTCGACCATCCCGAAGTCGAAGAGAAACTGGTAGGGCTTGCGGCTCTGCGGCGTGTCTTCCTCGGCTTCGCCGGTCGCCGCCGGTTGCTGCTTGGCGAGCTTCGACTGATACTTTTTGCGCTTCCGATTGGAAGTGATGCGAGAGGCGTGCTCCAGCGCGCTTTGGTTGGGGTCGACGGGCTGCAGCTTACGGTTGCTGAAGAGGACTTCCAGATTGTCGTAAAAGGGCGCGATGTAGGGAGCCATTTTCTCTTGCAGGGTTCCGGGGAGCGCACCGGTGTCTTTCCCAATGTGGACGAGCGGGCGGGTAATGAACACGCGCTCGTAGGGGGCATCTTCCCCGAGGGCTTGATAGAGCGCCATGGCGATGGTCACCAGCGTCTTGCCGGTGCCGGCTTTGCCCCGGCAGGTGACGAGTTTAATATCCTCATCCAACAAGGCGTCCATCAGGATGCGCTGCTCCTCGTTTAGGGCATGGAGCCGGATGCCTTTGGGAATTTTGATCCCGGCGGCGTTGCGGGGGATCAACAAACTTTCAAACTGCCCGTCGCCGAGGTAGCGGGCGGGTTCCGTCTCCTCTCCACTGGTGAGGAAGACGTACTCATTGATGTAGAGATGCGTGGCCGCCTTCGGGTCCAGGTCGAGGACATGCTCGTTAAGAAAACCCTCAAACTGCCCGGCCGAAACCGCTATGCTTTTATACCCTTCGCTGATACTGGCGCGGGTCACCTTGTCGTTCATGTAATCCTGCACCTCGAGACCGGCGGCGATGCCTTTCAGCGCCATATTCGCGTCTTTCGTCACAAGGACCACGCGAGAGCCGGGATTGGCGTCGCTCAGGTAAACGACCGAGGCGAGGATCCGGTTGTCCATCTTCTCAAAATCGGTGAACGAGGCGTGCAAGCGGGACATACGCTCGGTCTGGGCGGCGCGGTCCTGCGCGAGCGCCTCATTAATGACGACGATTAACTGTCCGCCGGTCGGCAGTTTGCGGGAGAGCGAAAGATGCCCCCCCTCCTGCCGGGTGACAGGTTGGGTCATCTCCCCATCAAAGAGCGAGCGCAGGTCGCGGTGAATTTTCCGCGCGGCAAACCCGAGCTCTCCCGGAACGGTTTTTTTGCGGTCCAGCTCCTCGAGCACTTCAACCGGGATGGCGAGGGTGTTTTCCTGAAACTTGTAGAGGCACTGGGGATCGTGTAACAGGACGTTCGTATCGAGAACGAATATTTTAGTGCTTATCTGCGTTTTTGACTCGGTGGTGGGAGTTTTTTCCAGTGTGTCGATCATGAATGCGGATTTGCAGATGGCAAAACGCGCACCTAAGGTGCGGGTGTGAGATTTTTATTTATGAGAGAACGCGTGCGCAAAGCTAATAAAACGGAAAAGCAAAGTTTGCCCGAAAGGCAAGCGGGAAAGCTCCATATCCCAGGTACCAGAGGAGGCTGGCAATGAGCGGGGATCTCGAAAAATTGCAAACCCGCCTCGGGTACCGCTTCAGCGACCCGGCGCTCCTTCGGCGGGCGCTGACCCATCCCAGCCTGGCGCCGGAGGACGGGGGCAATCAACGCCTCGAGTTTCTCGGGGACGCTGTCCTCGGGCTTGTTCTCGCAAATCAGCTCTACCACAAATTTCCGGATGAGCGGGAGGGCGTGCTGGCCAGACGCCGGGCCAGCCTCGCTTCCGGGACGACCTTGATGCAAATCGCCCGCCAACTTGAAATCGAGGAACTTCTGGAAGTCAGCGCGGCTGAGGCGGAGAACAATCCCAAGCGCTCAAACGCCATGCTTGAAGATGCCCTGGAAGCCGTTCTTGGAGCGGTTTATCTGGATGGAGACCTCGCCGCGGCGGAAAAAGTCATTGCCGGGCTGATGACCACGCTGATGGACCCCGACGTGGCTTGGGACGAGGGGGCGAACAATCCGAAAGGCACCTTGCAGGAGCATGCGCAAAGTTTTGCGGGGGGCCTGCGCCCGAACTATACAGTGGTTGCCACCGAGGGGCCCGACCACGATCGCCGCTACACCGTGGAGGTGCAACTGGGCGCGCAGAGTGCGCGGGGGCGGGGCTCCTCCCGAAAACTCGCCGAAGTCGCGGCGGCCCGCGCGCTCCTCGAGATCATTGCTCAAATCGAAGCAGACGAGCGGACATGAGTCGGGCTTCCCAGCATAGTGCATCCACCACCACCCAGCGCGCACGCCCCGGGCCAAGCCCGACCATACAGCTGCTCAGCGGGGTCTGCGAGGAGGCCGTAAGCTGGTTTCTGTGCCGTGGCATCAATGCAAAAAAAAGCCCCTTAGTGAACTTTGTGCTGGCCCGCGACTCCCGCCGAGTGGGCCGTTTTGCCGCTGAGCTCGAGACCTGGATCGGCTGGCAGGCGGACGATGCCGCTTCCCGCCATCGGGTGCTCACTTTGCCGAACCTACCCGATACGGATACCGAGGGCGCCCGCGCCGCCGAAATCCTGGCCGAACGCCAAAGGGTACTCTCCGCTCTCAGCGAGCTGTGCACGAACGGCAAGGACTCACCAACCCATACCATCGTCACCACCCCGGAGGCCTGCTTTAGCCCCTTTCCCGCGCGAGAGACCTTTGATACTAAACGCCTCCTCCTGACGGATGGAGACGTCTGTGCACCCGCCACACTAGCCGAGAAACTGGCCGATACCTTTGGCTACGACAACGAGGTGCTCTGCGAATACCCCGGTCAGTACGCGGTGCGGGGAGGCATCGTCGACCTCTTCCCCTTCGACGCTGAAGCTCCGGTCCGGCTCGATTTTTTTGGCGATGAAATCGAAAGCATCCGGCAGTTTGATCCCGTCACCCAGCGCACGACGGATGCGATCGGTCGAGTGGTGATCCACCCGGTCACCGAGGCCACTGAAAACGCGCTTGAACCGGGAGCGCTGGCCAGCTACCTGATCAAGCAACCCGTTGGCTGGTACCTTATCGAACCCGCCGACCTGACCCGCGCATACCCGCTTTGTTTTGAAGCAAAAAGCCCCCGACGCAGCTACCCCCGCACTTTTGCCAACCTGAAAAAAACGCGCGACCCCTTCGGTGACCAGTGGACAGGGCTGTGTGAGTTGGATACACAGCCACGGTTTTTTAAAGATGCCGAACAGATCGTCCAGCAGACCGAACCGGTGAGCAACTACCGACCCATGGCTTCCAGCGCGATGGTCGGGGCAGAGCGCCAGGCCACCGAGGAGGCCACCCGTAAAAAATTTGAGGGCATCGTATCGGACTGGTCCCTACGCAGCAAACGGAAAATTCTGGTCGTCCTCGGAAACCAAAGCGAAGGCGAGCGCATCCGCGAGCTCTGGCAGGAAAACCCGGCCACCCGCCCGCTTAAACCAACGTTCTTGAAAGGTCGTTTGGGCGGAGGTTTCCTCTGTCGCCTACCCGAAAAAAGTCCGCAGGCCACGGCCTACCCGGCGAGCGCGGAGCACCCCGCCTTCGTCATCCTTACCGACGACGATTACTTTGGTCGGCAGCGACACCAACCGACGCCCGGCAGTCGCAAA
>PWZW01000247.1 GCA_003567255.1 Puniceicoccaceae bacterium
CCTTCTTCAGGTTCGTCTATGAACAGTGATTTTATCCAACGCAGCTATCCGATAGCGGAACTACTCTTTCGCGATTTTTGGGACATATGCAGTCACTTCCAGACTATCTACCCCGAGTATCGGCATATACTGTACTCAATCGACGGCTTTGACTCTGTCATCATCCTTGACGAGCCGAACATAGCCGTGGTGATGAAAAAGATCCAGAATAAGGAGAGTCAAATTCGCCGCATCAACGCACGCTTTTTTAAAAGTCGCGGCTTCCAGCAAGATGCTTTTCAGATTTGTGAAATTGCCTTCCGGCCGAAGCAGACAGACCAGAAGGACTATGGCTTGACGTTTTACGCGGATGAGATTGATCCAATTCGCTATTACCAGTTTGAGGAAGAGTTGTTTGGTAAGCATTCCATTGGGCAGACAAATGAGCCCCTGGTGGAATTTGGTACGCCATGTGAACTGCTTGCAATGGTCATTGATATTCGTGGGTTCAGCCTTTTTTGCGAACAACCAAATATCGAGTCTCCGTACACATGTGGACTTATGTCTGCATTTTATGATTTGATCCAAAAGTCGCTGAGTCGCTTCCCGCCGAACATGATTAAGTTTATGGGAGATGGTGTGTTGGCAACTTGGGAAACCAATGCACACAACCGCGAAATTGCCGTAAACGTAGCGCTTCACTCAGCAATGACTCTCCATCAACGGTGGAAGCATGTACGGGAAAGTCCCCACTTCAGCCACGGGGTGCCGGAGGGTACAGGAGTGGGTATCAGCTTTGGCTTGGCCTCACATCTACGTATTGGGAACGACTACATCGGAAGACCCATTAACATAGCCTCCAGGCTATGTGGTGCCTGCCCTTCTGACCGGATTTACGTTGACCGAGCAGTACCGGCGCTGCCCATGCACTTAAGGAAGGAAGAGCTGGGCATCATCATCAAACCATACGGTCGCCACCATGTATGGGGCTACTTTTTTGACGATCAGAAAGATGACGCAAAGAAAGCGCGCGCGAGCGAACCGCATATTTTACGAAGTCCAATAAGAAACACCTAGAAAATCCGCACGGGATTGGACAGAAAAAGTGGGACCCAGCAATGTATTCGGCTATGCGTACGCTTCCGGAGCCTAGTTTTGACGGAACCCTCCCCATCCACTCTGAGCGAGTACGGATTGAGGATGCGATTCGAGAGCATCCAGTATTGATCCTTGCGGGAGAAACAGGGTCCGGAAAAACGACGCAGCTACCAAAATTTTTGCTTTCGATGAAATTGGGGCAGCGGGGAGTCATTGGCTGCACTCAACCAAGACGCGTGGCTGCACTGGCTGTCGCCGACCGCATTGCAGAGGAGTTAGGTGTCGAAATCGGAGGAAGCGTGGGAGCAAAGATCCGATTTGCGGACCAGACCAGTGAGGAAACAGTGATCAAAGTAATGACCGACGGCATCCTTCTAAATGAAATAGAAAGGGATCCGTTGCTTAAACAGTACGAAGCCCTGATGATCGACGAAGCGCATGAGCGGAATCTGAACATTGATTTCATCTTGGGGCATTTGTCCGGACTCATAAAGAAACGAAAAGACCTGAAAGTAATCATCACTTCAGCGACCATCGACACCGAGCGGTTTTCGAAGGCTTTTTCGAACGCCCCGGTCATCGAAGTGGAAGGACGGACGTATCCGGTAAAAACGCACTATCGGCCGATCCGTGAAGCCATGGGAGAGCCGAGCTACGCAGAAGCAATCGTAAACCTCACGCGAGAAATCCTGGAAGCAAAGCCATCAGGCGACATTCTTGTATTTCTACCCACTGAACGGGATATTCGTGAACTCAAAGCACACCTCGACGCAGAAGTGGGCCACCGCTGTGATGTGCTTCCTCTTTTTGGGCGCCTAACCCAAGCAGAGCAAAGAAAAATTTTTACGGTGGGAGGACGGCGAAGAATTGTCCTTTCGACAAACATAGCCGAAACCTCCTTGACCGTACCAGGCATTCGATACGTCATTGACAGCGGATTGGAACGCGTCAGCCGGTATAGCCCGTTCACGCGCACACGGCGCCTTCCCATCGAACAGATTGCGCAATCCAGCGCCGAGCAACGTAAAGGACGCTGTGGAAGACTCGCTGCCGGAGAGTGCTTCCGTCTTTACGATGAAGCGGACTTTGCGGCCCGCCCGCCCTTCCCAAGCCCTGAAATACAGCGGACTAATCTAGCTTCGGTCATTCTTCGTTTGATGGCGTTTCGCCTCGGAAATGTGGAGGACTTCCCCTTCCTCGACCCACCACCGGAAAATGCGATACGGGGTGCTTACCGCTTACTTGAGGAAATCGGGGCAATCGTTAAATCGGCAGACGGGACAAAGCGCTGGGAACTCACGCGAATCGGTGAACAAATCGCCCGCCTCCCGGTGGATCCCTCGGTGGCAAGGATGCTTATAGCGGGCGTGGCAGAGGGAGTTTCCGAAACACTGTTGGTCATTGCATCCGGTTTAAGTGTACAGGATCCACGGGAGCGCCCGGCGGAGGCTGCCGCCTTGGCGGACGCCGCCCACCGAACATTTGCTGACCCTGAATCAGATTTTTTAAGTTTGGTAAAAATTTGGGACAGCTTTCACGAAAAAAAGGCGTCGAAGTCCCAAAATCAGCTGCGCAAGTACTGCAAAGCCCACTTCCTGAACTATCAAAGAATGCGGGAGTGGCGGGATATTCATAGTCAGTTGGCCCGTGTATTAAGAACGCTCAATCTCCCACAAACAACGGCGCCTACCTCGAAACAAGACATTTACCAAGCAGTCCACAGAGCCATTTTAGCGGGGAATTTAAGTAACATTGCACGCAAAGAGAGGGGCCATACCTACTGCGGAACGCGCGCGCGCAAAGCGATGTTATTTCCGGGTTCAGGACTTTATGATCGGGAAAAGACGCAGCGCCCGAGAGGCACCGATAAAACGGCGCCTCTCAAAACGCGCAGTCCCGAATGGATTGTCTGTGGGGAGTGGATGGAGACAAATCAGCTCTACGCGCGGTGTGCGGCGCGCATTGAGCCAGAGTGGGCCATTGAGCTTGCTGGTGGACTGGTTCAAGAAAGGCATAGTGAGCCGAGATGGAGTGAGCGCAGCCAACGGGTACTTTGTCTCGAACGAAAATTGCTTTTCGGCCTTGAGCTGATCCGGAAAAAAGTTGGGTATGCAAAAATCAATCCGCCGGAATGTAGTCTTATATTTGTACAAGAAGGTCTGATGGGTGAGGGTATTCGCGAGAACCTGCCCTTCCTGGAGCAAAATCGAAGTACGCTGCAGAAAGCGATTGCTCATCTTGCAAAATCCCGGACTGGCTCACCCCAATCCGCGGAAGACAAACTCCGATTGTTTTACGAATCACAAATCCCACCGGGAATTGGAAGTATTGCGGATTTAAGGCGCCATGCGAAAACGCATCACAATGGTTCACTGGACTATTTGAAGGTAAGTGACTCCTATCTGCGGCCGACCTTCAAGTCGGCAGATGCCGCTGCCTATCCGGAAGACCTGAACCTAGGAGGTATCCGCCTGCCACTGGAGTATCGGCACAACCCAGGACAAGCCGACGATGGGGTTACCGTATGTTTATCCCCCGGGCAGCTAAACATGCTTGCGTCCTCAACCCTTGACTGGGCCGTACCGGGGCACCTCCCGACCAAAGTCGAAGCGCTCTTACGCAGTCTCCCAAAAGCAAAACGCAAGCGCCTTCATCCAATCGCTGATAAAATCAATGTATTGGTTGGCGATATGCAGCAATCAACGGGCTCCCTTTTAGAATCGCTTAGCGCAGTCCTACAAAAGAAATATGATCTGGTAGTGTATCCGGATGAATGGGACTCCTCAGTGATCCCCGAGTACCTCAAGCCACGCATTGAAGTAAAA
>PWZW01000099.1 GCA_003567255.1 Puniceicoccaceae bacterium
GGCAGTCACGAGGGGATCACCGCTGCAGAAGCAGCAAACTCCGCCTCAGTCGGCGGGGCCATGGTCCCCCTCCTGACCCTCGGTATCCCCGGGAGCGCGACCACTGCCGTGTTGATCGGGGCGATGATGATCCATAAGCTCACTCCCGGCCCACAACTTTTCCTGAGCAATCCGGATGTGCTCTACGGCATCTTCGCCGCTATGCTGGTCGCCAACCTCGCCCTGCTCCTCATCGGTCTGGCCGGCAGCCGCCTGTGGGTCAAGGTCACCCTCGTACCCAAGCGCATCCTTTTTGTCCTCGTCTCCTGCATGGCGGTGATCGGAGCGTTTGCCGTGCGCAATTCCTTTTTCGACGTCCTTTGCTGCTTTGGCTTCGGCTTGGTCGGTTGGATTTTGAAGCGTTACAACTATCCCCTGGCACCCGTCATCCTTGGGATGGTCTTGGGCTCAATTGCCGAAACCAACTTCCGGCGAGCCATTATGATGGATGGCGGGAGCGTCTTTTTCACCCGCCCAATCACCTTAACTTTACTGATCCTGGCGGTCGTCTCGTTCATCATCCCCCTCATCCGCAAGTCCGACCCAAAATCACCCGCACCGGGAGCTCACACCAACCCGAATTGATTGGGAAATGAGCGGCGCACAAGGTTGAAAAATAGGCGTCCGCAACCAACACAAATGCGGGTTGAAGGTGAATCTTACCACAACATACACAGTGCACGCACCCCCATCTGGAAGCCTAAGCTCCGGTAGCTGAGTCAGTCAAAACCGAGAGGTGCCAAGGCCCACGGGATTTGCTTGCATCAAGATGCATTCTATTTATGCTTTGATGAATGCGTACGACCGTTACCATACAAGACAACCTACTAGAGCGCGCTAAGCAGCAGGCCATCCAGGAAAAGTGCACCCTTGGCGATATTATAAATGATGCCCTCCGCTATCGTTTGGTCGAAAGGAAGATAGATCCAAGAGCTCGGGTTGAAGCCCCGCTAAAAACATACGGAAGCTCGGGTACACAAGTTAATGTGGACCTCCACAATAACGCCAGCCTTCGAGACCTCATGGAAGGTCGTTAGGCGATGCAACTTATCGACGTCAACATCCTGATTGGGGCACACCGGACGGATGCGCCCAAACACACCGAAATCTCGCAATGGCTGATGCATGCGTTGCAGAACTACCCAGGTGTTGCCGTTTCGGAGCTGGTTTTAAGCGGCTTTTTGCGCATCGTGACTCACCCGAAAGTCTTTCAAAAACCGACACCACCGATGGAGGCTCTGGCATTTATAAAAGATTTTCGGGAACGAAAGGCTGTTCGTATCGCCGTCCCCGGAGACGCACACTGGGCAATATTTACCGAGCTGCTGCAACGCTACGAAGCCACCGGAAACCTTATTCCCGATGCCTACCATGCCGCCCTTGCTCTTGAGCAGGGATACACCTGGATCAGCCTTGATCGAGGTTTTGCCCGCTACACTAGCCTGCATTGGCGACACCCACTCGATTGATACCGCCCTTGCCGGCTCAAAACCAAGAATAAGCCAACAAATGATCTTTCCCCTTTACACGCTCGCTCATCCTGCTACTGCTATACGTTTTCTCAAATTTCCGCACCATGCAGAAGACCAAAAAATCCATCGCTAAACGCTTCAAGATCACCGGCACGGGGAAACTCATGCGCCGGACTCCTGGGCACCGGCACCTCTTGCGCAATAAAAGCGTCAAGCAACGCCGCCGCGCGGGTAACGACAAGCTCGTCACCCCAGGCCGCGCCGCTGACCTCAAGCGCGGGCTGCCTTTCGCCTAAAGCTCTCTTCAGAGCTTTGTGAAGTTGTTTAACCAGCCTCCAATGCTCGTCCACCGGGTAACATTTTAACACGGCGACCCGGCGACGACCGAAACACTAAAAAAACATGCCAAGAGCCACCAACGCACCCGCGACGCTACAGCGCCGCAAAAAAGTCCTGAAGAAAGCCAAAGGCTACTTCGGAAACAAATCACGCCTCTTCCGCTTTGCGAAAGATGCCGTCGACCACGCAGAGGTCTACGCCTACCGCGACCGCCGCAAAAAGAAGACCAACTTCCGCCAGCTGTGGATCGTTCGGATCAATGCTGCCTGCCGCCCACTCGGCATCAGCTACAGCCGCTTGATTGCCGGCCTGAACAAGGCTGAAATCAAGCTCGACCGGAAGCAACTCTCCGAACTCGCCATCCACGAGCCAGAGGCTTTCAAAGCTGTGGTCGAGAAGGCCAAGTCTGCCCTCGACGCCGCCTAAACGCTGCGCCGGGAAAAAGCGATTTTTCTCAATGGGCGACTTGCCGGATCTCCCGGTGGGTCGCCCTTTTTTATTTTATGCGCCGCCGTCTCAGGCGGGCCAAAAATAATTCCCTACCTAATCCCATTAAGCACTGATGGAAGCTAAGCTCAAAGCCATACTCGCCGACGCCCAAACCGAGGCCCCCAACGTAACCGACCGCGCTTCATTCGAAGCCTTCAAGGCGCGCTTTGTCGGGCCACGCGGTTCCCTTACCGAAGCCATGAAGGGCATGGGGGCAGTCCCCAAAGAGGATAAGCCAGCCGTCGGTCGCCTGATTAACGAGGCCAAGACCGGACTGACCGCACTTTTTGACGAGATCCATAGCAAGGTGGAGGCCGCGGAGCTGGCCGACCGCCTCGGACCGGCGATCGATCCAACCCTCCCCACCGTGGACGCCCCCAGCGGAGTGCTCCACCCCATCGCTCAAGTGCGCGAGGAACTCGTCGAGGTTTTCCGCAGGATCGGCTTCAACGTGGCCGAGGGTACCGAGGTGGAAACCGAGTTCTACTGCTTCGATGCCCTCAACATGCCCGGAGACCACCCCGCCCGGGACATGCAGGACTCCTACTACCTGCCCGCCCAGGCTGAGTTTTTAAATGTATCCAAAAAAGCGGACGAGCGCTACCTGCTGCGCACGCATACCTCCACGGTACAAGTCCGTACCATGCTCGAAAACAAGCCCCCGATCCGCATCGTTGCCCCCGGGCGCTGTTTCCGGCGGGATACTCCAGACGCTACCCACAGCGCAAACTTCCACCAAATCGAGGGGCTCTACGTCGCCGAGTCCGTCACCCTGTGCGACCTCAAGGCAACGCTGGACCACTTTGTCAAAGCGGTCTTCGGCCCGAAGGCGCGCACCCGCTTACGCCCGAGCTTCTTCCCCTTCACTGAACCCAGCTTCGAGATGGACTTCTTTTCACCCGACCTTGGTAAACTGAGTAACCGCTGGTTGGAAATTATGGGCTGCGGCCTGGTCGACCCTGCGGTCTTCGAGGCCTGTGGGATTGATCCTGAGCGCTATAGCGGCTTCGCCTTCGGTATGGGGATTGAGCGTATTGCCATGATCCTGCAAGGAGTGGATGACATCCGCTACTACTACCAAAACGACCTCCGCTTCCTTCGCCAATTCATTGGCTGAGACAAGTCAACCGCAGCCATAGGTTTAAAAACACTTTCCACCGCAGTTCATATGAAAATTTCTTTCAACTGGTTAAAACAATACATCGAGCTCAGCGAAAACGCCGAAACCGCGGCAGAGGTGCTTCCGCTCCTCGGTTTTGACATCGAATCCATCGAGCGTCTCGGCCCGCCCCCGCTCGAAAACATTGTGGTTGGGCAGATCGCTGAATTCACCCAGCACCCGGATGCAGATCGGTTAAGCGTCTGTCAGGTCATCACCGAAACGGATGGCGCGCCGCACAATATTGTTTGCGGTGCAAAGAACTTTAAACAGGGGGACAAGGTCATGGTCGCCCTCCCCGGTGCCGTCCTCCCGGGTAACTTCAAAATCAAGCGCTCCAAGCTGCGCGGGGTCGAGTCCGCCGGGATGCTTTGCAGCGCCAAGGAACTGGGCTGTGGCGATGA
>PWZW01000160.1 GCA_003567255.1 Puniceicoccaceae bacterium
ACACTGGGCTCGCGTAGGACGATGCCTTTTTCCTTGGCAAACACGAGCGTGTTTGCCGTGCCCAAATCAATGCCGATGTCGTTGGAGAGAAAGCCTAGCACAGTGGAGAAAATAAATGGGTGTCGTTTAAATACGGACGCATAAAGCTCCGATGAATATGCGGATTCCATGAATGGGAAGTCAATCCCTTAGAAAGCTTTAAAGTAAGCAAAGCGTATTGGCCTCTTTTTGCGTTTCGAAAATCCAAAGCAGGCACTTAACTAGTCCACGGCCTGCGCTCCCGCTTGTATTTCCCTTTTGGATGTTTGACGGACTCGCTGGAAGTACGGATTCCTTTCTCTATTTGCAGCTTTCGTTTACGCTGTTTTTTATTCAGCGCAGCGATTTCATCCTCCAGCTTGAGGTAGGCCGCATAGCGGTCGAAATCAAGGGTGCCGGCTTCGACGGCAGCGCGGACCGCGCACCCCGCGTCTGCACCATGACGGCAGTTGTGGTGACGACAACCGTTGGCCAGCTCGTCCAAATCGGCGAAGCTTTCTCGCAAGACCGTCTCATCCGTCCACATTTGGATTTCCCGAATTCCGGGATTATCGATCAAGATGCCGCCGGTGGGAATGGGGATGAGCTCTCTGGCGGTGGTCGTGTGTACTCCTTTTCCAGTCTGGTCGCTGACCGCGTCTGTCCACTGCCAGTCCCTGCCGAGAAGCTGGTTGGCCAAGGTCGATTTACCGACTCCGCTGGAACCGACGAGGGTGATCGTGAAGCCCGGTTTGAGCAAGGCACGCAGGCCCGCAACCCCCGATTGACTGTGCGCGTTACTTAAGAGAACGGTTACCCGCGGATCGAGCGCCTGCACCGCATCCCTCGCCCGGTGGTTGTCGGCTTCGCTGAAGAGGTCCGCTTTGTTGAGGAGAATGATGGCTTGTGCCCCGCTTTTGCGGATGACCGTCAGGTACCGCTCAAGTCGCCTTAGGTTAAAATCAACGCCCGCATCTGTCACCACCGCAACTGCGTCCACATTGGTCGCAATGACTTGCTCTTCGGTGGATTTGCCCGGAACCTTGCGGGAGAAGCAGGTTTGCCGGGGGAGGCGGGCGCGGATGAGGTTGGTCGAGACCTCACCGCCGATTTCGAGGGCGACCCAGTCGCCCACTGCGGGGAGCTCGGCATCGTTGGCAGCTTCGTGGTAAACGCGTCCGCCCATGATCACCTCATGCCGTGCGCCCCCCGCGAGGATCGCGCCGAAGGTGATTTTGTTATCTCGGATCAGGCGGCCGGGCAGCCAGTCTTTTGCCGCGTACTTGGCAAACTGCCGTTCGAATTCGGCATTCCAGCCGAGGGCCTCAAGATCCGGGCTCATACGTCTGGCAAAAAATGGCGGGCAAAGCGCACGGAGTGTCCGTGCGCTTTTTTTGAAAGAAAAACTGGCCGCGCCGCCGGGCCATAACCGCTACTCAGCGTAGGCTTTGGTGATCTTTTGCTCGGCGAGCGGACGATCGCCTGCGTCGGTCTCCACGGCCTCCAGAGCTTTCACCACCTCGGCACCTTCGGTAACTTCGCCGAAGATGGTGTGGCGCATGTGCAGCCAGGAGGTTTCGGTTGTGGTGATGAAAAACTGGCTTCCATTGGTGCCCGGTCCGGCATTGGCCATGGCCAGGAGGTTGGGGCGGTCAAATTTAAGGTCGCGAGAGCACTCATCTTCAAAGGGTTTTCCCCAAATGGACTTTCCCCCGGTTCCTGTCCCGGTCGGATCGCCGCCTTGAATCATGAAATCCTTGATGATGCGGTGGAAAATCAATCCATCGTAGTACCCGTTTTTGACGTGGGTGGTGAAATTTTCACAGGTCTTCGGAGCGACGTCCGGGAAGAGCTTGAAAGTGATTTTCCCTTGGGTGGTTTCGAATGTAATCGTATCTGACATAGCGGTGTGCGTGTGTTTTATTTTTGATGAAATGGAGCCGAGCTAGTTTTGGGCGGCTCCAAAGTGGGCCACACAGGTGTCGACAAAGGTTTCAAGGTTCGCGTCTTTTGCTTCAAAGGCAAGCGGTAGTTTTGCGGCTTTGAGGGCTTTGCTGGTGACGGGGCCAATACTGGCGAGGGCTGGCTTTCGTGCGTTCGGGCCGAGTTCCAGATGCTTGGCGGACTGAATGAAAGATTTCACCGTCGACGTACTGGTGAACAGCACCGCGTCGGCCCCCTCCTCGCGGAAGCGTGCCGCGGCCGGGTCGTCCGCCAGATCAACGAGCTCGGTCGCGTAGAGCGGGAGGGTATCCACGATAGCGCCCCCGACGTCCTCCAACTGCCGCATCAACTCCGGGCGATTGCGGTTTCCGGTGATGATGAGGACACGGGTACTCTCCATACTACCCGTAGCGATCAATTCCTTGGCGAGCGCATCGGCGGTGGCGGTGGATGGCTGCACGTCAACCGAGATGTGGTATTTGCGGAGGGCGCGGGCGGTGGCCTTGCCCACCACGGCGATCCGGGCCGGGCCAAGGCACCGGATGTCGGAAAAGGCCTTCATTAAAGTTTCAAAGAAGTAATGCACACCATTGGCACTGGTGAAGACCAACCATTCGTAACTGGCAATTTCCGCGAAAATTTCGGCCACAACCGTGCGATCCATTTTGGGTTGAATCTCGATTAGCGGGAGTTCGATAACATCGGCCCCCAGGGTCTCCAGCATCGAGCTGAGCTCCCCGGCCTGCGCACGGGCGCGGGTGACGACAAGGCGTTTTCCAAAAAGCGGACGGTTTTCAAACCAAGAGGCGGGCTCCCGTAAGCGCACCACATCGCCGACAATAATCACAGCTGGCGCGCCCATGCCGGCGGCGTCCACCTCGTCGCAAACGGCGTCAAGCGAAGTAATGAGCGAACGTTGGCGGGGTAAGGTTGCCCATTGCACCACTGCTGTCGGGGTCGTGCCGGGCAAGCCCCCGGCCTTCAACTCGGAAACGATCCGGGGCAGCTGCCCGATCCCCATATAGATGCACAGGGTGCCTCCAGCTTGCGCGTGGGCTTTGAAATTAACGCTCAGGGTATGTTTTTCCGGATTTTCGTGGCCCGTTAGAAACGTGATCGCGGAGCTGTGTTCACGGTGGGAGAGGGGGATACCGGTGTACGCAGCGCTGGCCAGTGCTGCCGTGACGCCTGGCACAATTTCGTAGGGGATTTTCGCTTCCCGGAGACTTTCCATCTCCTCGCCGCCCCGCCCAAAAACGAAGGGGTCGCCTCCCTTCAAACGGACGATGGTCTTTCCGTCCTTGGCTAGGTTTACCAGCGTGGCGCCGATCTCTTCCTGTGGAAGGGTATGCCGGCCCGCTTCTTTGCCCACGTAAATCCGCTCACAGTCGGAGGCGCACCAGTCCAGGTAAGCGCGGTTGGCAAGGTTGTCGTAAACCACGACGTCTGCCATTTGCAGGCAGGCACGGGCCCGGAGGGTCGCCAGTTGAAGGTCGCCGGGGCCAGCCCCAACGAGGTAAACAGTACCAAATTTTTTCATGTGTGGGCGGCGCCTATTCCGTGGGTTTGCAAAAGGGTTTGGAGATTTTTTTCGAGGGATACCGGGTCCGCATCTGCAATTGCGTGGCTTTGGTGCCCACAGTCGGGATGATAAAAACTGAGCGAACCATTGCTGTAGAAAGCACCCACTGGAGTTTGGCATCCACCTCCCAGCGAGGCCAAAAAGGCTTTTTCAATCGTCACGGCGTGCGCGGTTTCCGAACAAAGCAAGGGCGCAAAGCGCTCAACATCGGAGGTTCGACATTGCAGCGCAATCGCTCCCTGGCCGGGTGCGGGGACCACCTCACTTGGGGAGATGGGCGCGAAGCATAAGGCCTCGTCGAAATCTGCTCCGATGCCCAAGCGCTCCAAACCGGCGGCGGC
>PWZW01000259.1 GCA_003567255.1 Puniceicoccaceae bacterium
GCTTTTTGAAATCGCGGGGGCCGACCACAATACGCTCTTCCACCGGGTGCCGACGAAGACTTGGATCGAAGCCATCCAGTTTTTGCGCGCGGGTGACTAAGCAAGCGAAGCGCTGCCGCCCGGCGTGAGCCTCCCAGCGGCAGCGCGGGAAACGGGTAGAGATTAAGGACGGCTTGGCCTTTCCCTGAGAATCCGTTCCAACATCGTCAGAATGGCGAGCCCATCCCCGCCAAGCAAAGGTCTCACGCAGCGTCCAAAAAAGTATAATCCGCGCATTTTGCGGACTTCGCGAAGGACAGCGGCGCGCAGATCCGGAGCACTCGCCTCCCAAAAGGTGACGAATCCCGCCTCGGCCAGCGCCTGCTCATCGCCTTTACGCAAGACCCGAAAAAGCCCGTGGATAAAGACGAGCGCATCGCGAAGGCGGCACTGCTCGGGGTTTAAAAACCGACCGACATCTTCCTCAAAATCTAAAAACAGCAGCCCCTGCCCGTCCCAGACCATATCCTTCAGCACCGGCCGACCGTGCCAGCGCCCTTTTTGGTGAACCTCGGCAAGGGAAACTGCGGCCGTCTCAATCATGCGCTGCCGCTCGCTGAAAGGCCGTTTGGCATCCCGAACCAAGGTGCAAAGGGAAGTCCCACCGTCCGCAAGGACGAACCAATCATCGCCCTCGGCTAAAACCTCCGGAACATTTACGCCACAGCTCGCCAGCTTACGGATCCGGGCAAGCTCCCCTTCCGCCGCTTCGCGCGCATCGAGTGCGACCGTGGGCACAAAGAAAGGATTTTTTGTCAGGCGAAAGGCGAGGCCCATGAGGCCATGCCACACATTCTTTTCCGCCGGAAAGGCCCGCTTGACCCAGCCCCGCCTCCCATCAACTTTCACCGCAAGGATACGGGTGTTGGGCAGCTCTTGGATGCGTTTCTGCGCAGAACGGGCCCATGGCCCAGAGGATGACGCCCCCCGGGCCGCACCCATCGCCCCTGCCTCTGTCTTTTTATGCTTCACGACACCCTCCGAAAAACCTTTCCAGCAGGATATCTGCACAGCGGCCGGCTTCGTGAAACGCGGCCACCTTGGGCAGCGGAGCTCGGGAAAGGCTACCGTCGGAGCCCAGCAGCGCAACCATTCCTTGATCCACCAAATCTCCAACGCTGCGCACCACCCGACTTTCTTTTTTAAGCTGAGGCACCGGGAGAATACCGACCCTGGCTTGGGCAGTCATCGCCTCATACACCATGGAAATGCTGTCTTCACTGACCCAAGCGATTTTCGCAGCAGCCAACTCCTTGGGCAACCAGCCTGGCACGGTCTGCTCATGCTTAACGTATTCGAGCGGCAGACCAGCGCCTTCCAGGGCGGCGCGAAAATCCGGCGGCGTCCGTCGCGAATCGGCGAGTTTCCAGGTAAGCGTTGGGTTTGCGACCAACACCCTCTGAATACTCTGCAACATCGCTGCACTGTCCCAAGCGTGATGTTGGGAAGGTCCGCCAATTAAAAACAACCCAAGTTCTGTTTTTTCAGGCAACTGCTCAGGCAATCGGTTCAAGGCCCCAAAAGTAAAAACCTTTTTTTTCGTGTCAGCGGGGTCGGTGGCATCATGCCGCGGCGTCACCACAAGATCAAAGCAGCTTACCGGGAGCGAAGGTTTCATCAAAACCACTGCCGGCACGCCCAGTCGCGCGCGGGCAAAACACAGAGGCAGATGGACCCGGTGCCCTGCCCCAAGCAACAAATCCACGTTCGCACCCGTATCCAGTTTGGCAGCCTCCCTCAAATTTCCAAAAAAATGACGCCCCCCGGCGCGTATGCCCACCGTCTCGATTGCCACAGGCACGCGCCGCCCCAGGGCTTCCGCCAGTCCCATACTCTGATTTTCGTGGCCGGGACGCCCATCGGTCAGAATACGGATATGGATGGGAGGAGGCTGAGTCATACACTTGCTTCAATAGAGTCTGCGAAAAAACTGCCCCCACCGCGAAGCGAATCCCTATTCGGCGTGAGCCACACCGAAATCATAAACGCGTATTTTTGCCGCGGCGGGTCCCAGCACCTCACGAACCGCGGCCTGGTGCAGCGGATGCGTTTGGTAAGCCCGCAAGGCATGCGCGTTATTAAACGCGATCAGTACCCCCACATCGTAGTCACTCACCACGACTGGGCGTTCATCCGGGATCGCTCGACCTGCCTCTGCGAAAAGCACCCCGGGGATATCGGTAAACCCGCGCGTAGCCTCAACGATCGCTGCGCGCTGTGCTGCATCCGCACCCTCCTCCAACCAAATGGCAACAAAGTGATAAACGACCCCGTCGCGCGAGGACAAGCCCCGCTCAGGTTCCGGGGGCATGGCGCAGCACGCGCTCAATAGGCTCAAGAGCAGCGCACAGAGGAAAAGGAGGCAACAACGCTTCGGCATGGCAAGAAGGTGAAAAACTAGCCGCGACAAAGCAAGCTTGAGTTAGTCGACTGGCATCGGGCTTGGCGGCTCTTTTTGAGGCGGGCGGCGCGTGGGTCGATTCATTCGCTTTGCCGCCAGAGCATCAAACAGAAACTGTTTGACCGCCTCTGGTCCCACCGGACACAGGAGGTAAAAGACGTGCATCCGCGAAAGCGTGGGTGCGCGGGGTAGGTCATGCCCGAGAGACGTAACGAGAATCAGCGGAGGTAGCTCTTTCTGCGCCTTCGGAAGGATTCTCAAAAAGTCCTCCAGCTCCGTGGAAGTCACCGTCTCATCGATCACGATCAGGCGCGCCCCGTGCTTCTGCTCCTTTAGGACCTCAATCACCCCGTGAGGGCTATGGTGGGCACTTGTCCGCAGACCTGTCCCGACCATCGCCTGGCGAACCTTTTTGATCAAATCGCGGTTGGTCCCGATAAAGTAGATGGAATCATAACGCCGCGCGTGTTCTATGCGTTGCGCTGGCGAAAGTTCCGCAGTCGAGACGACCGCTGGAAGTTGGATTTCAAAACAGGCACCTTGGCCCGGGGCACTGCGCACGTCGATAAGCCCGCCATGGTTTTTGATAATACCCATCGAAGAAGCCAGGCCCAACCCGGTCCCACCGGTCTTCATTTTGGTGGAGAAAAAGGGATCGAAGATATGCTGCATGGTCGCCTCGTCCATCCCGCAGCCATCATCGTAAAATTCGACACTTACCCGATTTGTTTCGAATTTGCTCATAGACCCGGCATTAACCGCGGAGAGGCATTCCTGGTTACTGGCCCGAATGGTGAGCACGCCGTTGTCTCCCATGGCGTCGCGGGCGTTGAGACAGATATTCATGAAAACCTGCTGCAGTTGGGAGGGATTGCCACTTACTTTTGCCAGGTCGTCCGCGCACCGTAGCACAATACTCACATTTTTGGAAAAAGTTCGGCGGAGGATTTCGACTAAATCGGTTAGGATCTGCTTAAGGTCGACCTCCTTGCGTGCACCCTCCACCCCACGGGCAAAGGAAAGCATCTCGCCAATCAAGCCAGCACTGTGATGCGTGCACTTCTCAATCGTCCCCAACAGCCGTTTACCCTCCTTATCGGCGACATATTTTTTAAGGAGTTCGGTCGCCACCAAAATCGGTGAGAGCGCGTTGTTTAAGTTGTGGGCTATCCCGCTGGCCAAGTTGCCCACGCCCTCGGCGCGCTGGGCACGGAGGAACTGCAGCTCCACCATTTTTTCCTCGGTGACGTCCCAGTTTGTCCCAACCATCCTCAGGAGGTCTCCCCCCACGCTCCGCTGGATGACTCCATCCGCACGCAGGTAGCGCACACTCCCGTCCGGCAGGACAATCCGAAATCCAGACTTAAATCCAATATCCTTATCAAAGGCCTCAAAGATTTCGCGGTTTACCCGGTCGCTATCCTGCGGATGCAA
>PWZW01000313.1 GCA_003567255.1 Puniceicoccaceae bacterium
CGGAATCTGCCAAGGACTTAAACATCACCAAAAACGCAACCATCGCGGCCGAACCTTTTGAGTTTTGCGGGGCAACGGTGAATCCCCAGCGCCTCGAAATCTCCTTTGGGGACGGTGGGGTGGAGCAACTTGGCCGCAAGGAACTCGGTATCCTTATCTATCTGGCCTCAAATCCACGCACCGTGCTGACGCGCAAAGGCCTCATCCATGCGGTTTGGGGTATCCACGCCGACGTAAAGAGCCGCTCACTTGATCAGTATATCGTGAAAGTTCGGGAAATGTTTAAGCGGCACGGCGTTGACGCGGATGACTTCCGTACGGTGCACGGAGTCGGCTACATCTACGATCCGCAGTAGGCACCCCGGCCATTAAGGCAAAGGCGACATCGCAGCCCTCGATGCAGGCTTGAGTGCTTGGGACGCTATGCTCGTTTAAATCGGGCCAAGGCTCCCTTACCAAGTAAGGTGGCCACAAACAAAATTCCCGCAAGGATGATAATGGTAGGGCCGGTAGGCGTATCCAAGGTGTAACTACTCCAAAGCCCAAAAAAGATCAGACCGGCGTTCAACACAACCGCACCCAGGACCACCTTCGGCACGCTGCCAGCCACAACACTGGCGATGGCGGGAGGGAGGCTAACGAGTGCCACCACCAGGACGATCCCGATTAAGCTCACCATCTGCACAATCGCGAGGGCCGTCAACAGAAGCATGAGGTAGTGCAATGCCTCAACACGGAGTCCGCGCACAGCGGCAAACTCTGCGTCCAAGGCAACGGCGATGATCTGACGATGGAGCTGGTAAAGGACACCAAGGATGAAAACTCCCAGCGCGGCAGCCATCCCCAAGTCTGCTTTATTCACGAGTAAAATGTCGCCAAACAGATAGGCCATGGGATCGAAATAGCCGGGAGTTTTAGAAAGAAAAAGCAGCCCGATCGCCATCCCGATCACCCAAATCGCACCGATCACGGAATCCTCCCGTTGGCGGAAGCGCGTGGATACCCAACCAATGAGCAGAGCCGCGAGAACGCCCGCGAGCAAGGCTCCATAACCGGGCTCCAACCAATCCCAACCAAAGTGCGCCCGGAAAAAAACCGCCGCACCCACACCGGCGAGGATACAATGCGCGATGGCTGCGGCGATATAGCTGATCCGCCGGACAACCACGTAGGTCCCGACGAGGCCGAGGGAAACCGAACTGACCAGCCCGAGCAAGAGGGCGTACCTCAGAAACGGGAGATTCGGGTCGGCCAAAATTTGGAAAAATTCAAACATCCCGGGGAGCCCTTTCGTCTGCGGAGGGCAATTGACTGACCTTCGCCGTTTTATGGGCATGGTCTGAGACCTCTTCCACTCCGTGCTGGACCATTTGCCGGAGGGCGCCCTCAAAATGCCCGGTAAATTTCCCGTCGATCGGCTTTACCGGGTGGACCCGCACCTTTCGGTCAACGCAAAGCACGCGCCCAACGTGCCGGGCGACAAAGTTTAAATCGTGAGACACCGTGAGGACTGTCATGCGCCCGACAAACCTGGCAATGATCTCTTGGAGTCGCTCAGCGGACGATAAGTCGATATGGGTGGTTGGTTCATCCAAAAAGAGGATGTCGGGACGATTCACCAATGCACGAGCCAAGAGGACAGACTGCCGCTGCCCACCGGAAAGCTCTGCGAAGGCCCGTCGGGCGAGATGATCGAGCCCGAGGTCGAGCAGGGTCTCCGCTACCGCCTTACGGTCGGCACGGCTGGCAAAACCAAAGCTGTTTCGGCACAAACGCCCCATCAATACCAGGTCCATCACGGTGACTGGAAACATGCGGTCCAGCTCCAGGCTTTGTGGGACGTAACCGACGCGAACGGATGCCCGTGAAGCGGCCTCGCCGCCCACCTCTATCGTTCCGGAGTCAGGAGTTAAACGCCCCAGCAAAAGCCGCAGCAAGGTGGTTTTGCCCCCGCCGTTGGGTCCGATGATTGCGATCGACTCACCCGATTGGATATCAAAATCAGCATTTTCCAGCACCGGAGCGTGTCCGTAGGCAAAGCTTACGCCCCGGCAACAAATAGCCGGTCTGGATCCATTAACTTTGTTCTCCGAAGAAATCACTCCTGAGCAAAGGCGTTTGCCATCATCTTGGCAAGCTCCCGCAACTCCGCGACGAAATCTTCCTTAAGCGGGTCCACCTCATAAAGGGGAATCGCCAAGCCGTTTGAAATTACGTTGGCACTGGAGCGTGGATAGCCGGGCTGAGTCAGGATCAAGGCGGCTCCAGAGGCTTCCACCTCCTTCATCAAACCGCGCAGCCTCGCCGGCGTGGGTGCGTGCCCCTCGCGCTCAAGGGGCACTTGAACAAGCTGGTAGGCATGCGCGAAGTAGCCAAGGGCCGGGTGGTTAATATAAAATGGCTTACCGGCATGGGGGCGTAGCCATTGCCGGATGGAGGCATCGAGGTCTTTCAGCTCAGCATCGAAGGCAGCCGCGTTTGCGCGAAAACGGGCGGCCTCTTCGGGTAAAAGCTCGACCAACGCCTCGGTCATCACAGCAAGCTGTTGACGGAGGATACCAGGCTCCATCCAAAGGTGCGGATCCTCGGAGTGGTGATGGTGATGGCCGCCCTCTGGATGGGTATGTCCGTGGTCATGCTGGCAAACTTTTCCGGCGATCCGCTCCACCCCGGCAACCGTATCCACCATGGTGAGCCCGGCAGCATTGGCCTGCACTCTGGGCAGGACCGACCATTCAAAGGGGAGATCCGCTGAAAAATACAGGTCGGCCGCAGTCAGCCGCGCCATCTGCCGGGCCGAAGGCGAGAAGGACTCATGGTTCTGCCCAACCCCGAGTAAAACCTCAACATTGACGCGATCCCCAGCGATACGCTCGACCATGTTTTTTTGCGGTGGAATGCTCACCCAGACTTGGGGTGGCGACGCATGCAAACTGAACGTGCAGAGGGCAAGTCCGGATACCAAGGCCATTTTTATTAACGCAAACATTTCGCATTTTTATCCGTCGCACGATTAAATGCAACCGGAAAGGCACAGTTTCCCTGAGTTGACAAGGTGTGCGCGGATTGGCAGCCGCTTAAGCTTTACCTTCCAGAAATTCGAGCTGCCCAGCTGAGTTCAGGCGGCGATAGTAGCAACCACTCCGGGCGTCTCCGCAGGCATCCCTGGTGTGGCACGACCCCTTCCCCGCCGGGGTGACCACATAAAGCAAGGAGTTTTGCTCACAATTCACCCGAACCTCGTCCAGCTTAAGGTAGTCACCACTGGTCTTGCCCTTGATCCAGAGTTCATTACGGCTGGTGCTCCAAAAAGTCGCCATACCGCACTCCAGCGCGGTGTCGAGGGCCAGCTGATTGGCGTAACCAACGATCAGCACCTCGCCACTTTCGCGGTCTTGAGCAACGGCTGGGAGGACATCCTCACCGCAGTTGGCCACCTTTTTCAGCTTGGTGAAGTCGAGTTTAAGCTCGGCCCCTTCTTCAATCTCTTTTCCACTACTCATTCCTGCAGTACACCAAAGAAGACGGCGGTGTCGAACGAGAAAACGCACGGATGGATCACCCCTTTGCATGGTTACCGCAATCCAGAGATTTTCAGATAAAGCGGGCCAGGATAGCATCAACAAACTCTGGAAAAAAATAGTACAGAACTGCGGCCAACGCGACAAAGCAGATCAACAGAAACAAGCTCTTCCCCGTGTTGTAGAGCAACCTCACGCCGACAATTACCATGAGAATGAGAATAATCAGGGCAATAATGTTGCGACTCAGCACCGCGTCTATGAAACTTTCTGCCATACGTAATTCAGTTATAGTCGAGGTTTTAAAGCTATAGATCAAGCATCCTGCCACAC
>PWZW01000058.1 GCA_003567255.1 Puniceicoccaceae bacterium
ATGGGTTTCGGGCGGTCTAACCGCACGGTGAGTGCTTCGAGCGCGTTTCCCGGTAAAGTACGCTTCACACAGTGTTTTTCGGGTCCGCTTGACGGGTGGCGACGAGGAGATAGGCGTCGCGGTTGTAGTGTTCATAACCAGGAAACCTCGACTCAAGAATTTCTGGTACGTGGTAGGTCACCGCGTCAAACCCAGCCCCGGTAATACTCTCGACGATCAGGGGAAGGCTGAGCTTATTCCAGTGGTATTCGCCCCGCTCCTCGATCTGATGCTCCGGAGCTTCGTGGGCGTTGAAGAAAGCCAACCAGCATTCGTCGCGAGTGACACGGAGGGTTTCCTTGATGGCCTCTGCCATGCTGGATGGAGAGAGATGCTCGTAGAGATCAAAGGCAGTGGTCACGTCGAAAGCCTGATCGGGCGCATCAATGGCGCAGGCGTCACCGACCTCGAAGCGAATCCCGGGGAAGCGCTTCCGGGCATTGGCGATGTTGACCGGGGAAACGTCCATCCCGGTGTAGTCGAGGAAGCGGCTCAGTCCGCAAGCGTGCCACATCCGATAATCGTTGGCCGAGCCGCAGCCAAGCTCCAGCAGGCGGATCGCGCCGATTTCTTTTTGCTTCAAAAAAGCCTGCCATCTTTCCGAAAACGGACTGATAAAATGGTCAAAGTCAGTTGCCAAACTGATGGCCAACTGATCACAAAGGGCGGGTAAATCGACAAGTTCCGCAAAATGGTTACGAGCGGTCTCTTCCAAGAAAACAGGCAAGTCAAAGCCATCGGTTTGGTAGCGGAGGGTTTTGTAGAGTTTGGGAAACCAACCTTTGCGATTTCCCTGAAGTGCGTAGCAGGCACAGGCAGAAAAATAGAGTTCAGCTTCGATGAGTTCGCTGCCCTCTCCCGGGAATAGACGATCCACCATAAAGGAGCGGATCAGGACGCTCTGGGCATTGTAGGCGGGGTGCTCAACATCCTGAATGAGATAATGATTTAGCTTTTGGGCGCCGATCCCATCCCAATACGCTCCAAGGCGTTTTCCCTCTGCAGTGATCATTTTGAAAATTGTGTGTTTGGCGGTTTTCCTTGGCCGGGGAGTGCCCGGACTTCGAAGGCTCATCGGTGAAGCGACCGGTTTGACCCTAAGGGACCTTCCCCGTGGATGCCCAAGGTGCGCGGATTCCTCGTACCGTGTGGATGGTTTGGAATTCTCAGAATCTTTCAAAGCAAAAGGCACTTTTGTGGATGGACTATGTGTGGGGTTCGTCGGTTGAGCGTCCACCCCGTACCAAAATTTCTTGCGCAGTGTAGGCTGAAAGTTGGCTTGGACCTTGCCCGCCATTCACGGGGAGATTTACTTTTGGCAATGGCGGTGCAGATAGGACATGTGGATGAATTTGGTGTTTCCATCCTGACCCGGGTACCGGAAGGGCGATGGCGCGTCGGTCGAGTGAGCACGGGATGGGGTGAGGCAGTGCTCGGACTGTGTGGAGAGGCCCTCGCTTACTTGGCTTTTCTCGGCTCCGGTAAAGGCGTCACTCATGAGATTGCGCATTTTAAACGATTATGGCCGGAGGCTGCAGCAGCTCAGCCCTTAACTGTTCAAGCCGTAGCCACCGCCTGCAGGGACCGACGGTGTTTGGTGCGTGGGACTGACTTTCAAATCCAAGTGTGGACGGCACTGTGCGGTATCCCTTTGGGCGAAACCCTCACTTACGGAGCACTGGCGAGGCGTTTAGGTAGACCGGAGGCGGCTCGGGCGGTGGGTTCGGCGGTCGGAAAAAATGAAATCGCCTGGGTGATCCCCTGTCACCGCGTCCTGCCACAGAGCGGGGGCCCGGGCGGTTATCGCTGGGGCGCGCGCTTAAAAATCCAATTGCTCGCTTCCGAGGCTGGGCAAGGGCCTTCCGCCGAACTGAAATTGCGCCAAAAAATTGTCCCAGTCTTTGACAGTTAAGGGATATGAGGATAACACGATAAGGGTACTTTATTTGTGTGCCATGCGGCCCTCAGCTCCCACGCTGAGCCAAACGCCGTTCGCATTAGTAAAGATTTATTAAACGAACAAGAAACCAAAAACGACCATGATCCTTAACGCTGAAGAACGTAAATTTGAGCCATTTAGTTTAACCCGTCTCCTGCGCACTTGCTTTGGCCAAGGCAATGGTGAGCGCGTCTGCATTTTAATTGATCTTCCGGATCCCTCTGCGATTAAGGGGTTCAGTTTTCTTGGGGACGAAAAGCTGTCGATCCAGAATTATGGCCATGAGATCTTCTACAAGGGGTTCAAGAATGGTGTACTGGAGGACCTCAACTGGACCGGCGGAGAAATTTTCGCTTACAAAGAAACGGGTGGCAGTAACCTCGATATGGAGGATGTTTGTTTCGACCCAGCTGGCAAGGAACTGAGCTTGGACAAGGATATTTACACAAATTACGACATCATCCTTACCGTGTCCACCTTCTCGGCAACTGCGCCGCTCACCGCCAAATGCAAAGCATTCGGCTTCCGCGGAGCGACGCTTCATGGACTCAATCAAATTATCGTCGATACCGGTTTATCGGTCGATTATGAGATCGTGAGCGAAGAGGCTGAACGCCTGCGCTTGGGGCTGACAAAAGCAGATCGTTTTGAGATCGACTTTGAGGTCGAAAATACTTGCTACACCCTGACCTTGCACACCAACGGGCAAGAGGCACAGAAAAGCCACGGACTCTGTCCTCCCGGCAAGCCGGACGTCGCAAACCTACCCGCCGGAGAGGTTTACTTTGTGCCGGAAAGTGCGGAAGGTGTATTTCCCTTCAAATACGAAGAGGGAACCGTTGGGCTGCTGCACGTTAAAGAGGGCAAGATTTTCAAATCTCAGTTCGTTTACGGTGACTACAGCCAAATCGAAGCGCACAACAAAAAGCTTGCCGACGACCCAATGACGGGTGCTCTGGGTGAGCTTGGCTTTGGGACACAAGTGCTTCCCTTCTCCGGTCGTGATATTCAAGACGAGAAAATCCTCGGTACGATCCACGTGGCCACCGGGCGCGACGACCACCTCGGTGGTAAGTTGACACCTGACTTGTTCAAGGAACGTCTGAACGCTTCTCACGACGATGTTTTGTATGCCCCGCATAAAACGCCTGAAATTCGCCTGCAGGAAGCGCGGATGTACCGCGGTGAGCAAACCGAGGTGTTAATCCGAAACTACAAGCCTGCGGAGTACATGGTTGAACTACTGAAAACGCCCGCCGCTGAGGCTGCGGTAGTCTAGAGTCGGCTCCTTTCAGCCCGTCGCACCCATCCCATCGGGGCGACGGGTTTTTTTATACCTTGCAAAAATGGATTACGGTCATGTCTGACACCTACGAAACCACGGATCTGCTCAACCAGTACTTACTCTTTCACTTTGGTACCGCCGAACAGCAGCTTGCCTTTCCGGAAGGGATGCATGCCGCGCTGAACTTTCCGCAGCGATGCGCTCAGGCCGCGCTAAGCGCGCATGGCGGCCGGCCCAAGCGACGGGCGCTCGACCTGGGCTGTGCCGTTGGAGGCGCTACTTTTGAGCTAAGCCGGACCTTTGATCAAAGTATCGGTATCGATTTTTCCGGCTCTTTTGCCAGCGCAGCGCAGAGAATTGGACGTGAAGGGCGGCACACCTGTTTACGCCACGAAGAGGGCAAGCAATTCACCGAGTTGGAAGTTGCGCTACCGGAAGGTGTATCGCCTGAAACGACGCATTTTGCGCAGGGGGATGCCCAGGCGCTGCCGGCCGATCTTGGCGTGTTTGATCTCGTTTTGGCGTGTAACCTGATTTGCCGCCTGAATCAGCCGGAGCTCCTGCTCGACCGTTTACCTGCTTTACTTA
>PWZW01000152.1 GCA_003567255.1 Puniceicoccaceae bacterium
AGCTGCATGCTTACTTCTTGGCTCTCGCTGTTTTATGCCTGTCCAGTGCTTTGGCTAACCCGGCTACAAAGTACACAGAGTTTCTCGCTGCCCAGGAAGTTGGGGAACCCGCCCTTGAGTTACTCGATGCAGCCTTGGAAGATCCGAATCAGCGTGGGGCAAACGATGTTTTGAGGGCGGCGATCTTGCGCGGATGCCCAGAGATGCGCGACCGTGTTGCCGAGGCAAGTGCTGAGCTCCCCCTGGCGTCACAACTCGTGATCCATGGAGCATTCTCAGATCGGGGAGATGCCCGACTTGAGGCAGAACTCATCTCCCTTTTTACGTCTGGAAAAGACGAACTTCAGCCGCTCTTGTTGCCTTTTTTTATGGGATCGGGGACCCAAGCAAGCTTGCCCATCCTGCTCGAAGCTTTTGAGGCAGGGGATGCCAGGTTTGCCAACCATGTTGCATCCGTAATTCTCCGAATGTCTTTAAGTGATTTTGACCAAGCCCTTGAAAGGCGTTTGACCCAGGATCAAGGTCAAGCTTTGACGCAAGCGATTACGCTCGCTTCGATTCGGAATCCTCCGGGAACAGAAGCCGCATTGATCGAGTTGCTGCTGGCGGCCGATGGAACTGAGCATCAAGAAGCACTCTTGGCTGCGCTGGAAAGGATTGGCACCGCAGATACGGCGCGTGTGTTGTTGCATCTGATTGGCCGATCAGAAAATCCAGCTTCGGCACGTCCCTTTCAAGCCGTCTTTCGGAGGATCGGTCCGCGCTTTATCTCAGAGGTACCTTCGGTTTGGGAAGATGCCTTCATTCCCGCTTGGAACGATACCCGTGAGGAATCGATACGGGTCGGACTTCTCCTCATGATTCCCGCTCTCCGGGGTGCGGAGTCGGGAGCATTTCTGGTCGAACTCATTCACCAAGATACGCTTCGAGGGCGCGCACTTGCCCAGTTGCGCTCGTGGAATCAGTGGGCCGCCGGTGAATACATTCTCGCTGCTGCTGCGCTCGAAGGGCTAACCGAGGGCGAGCGGCGTGCCGTTTTTCAGATGGGGACGGAACTGCTCACCCGTAGAACCGAGATTGATCCGGAAGAGCGGGAAGCGTTTGCCCACCGTTTAATCAGTATGGCACCGGATGCGGAGATTCGAGCTTCGGTCGAAGCTGCGCTTGCCGGTGAGAGTCGATAGGGTAATCAAAAAAATCAGCAGGCGGCCTTAAATCAAACCAAACAAAAAATCTCATGTCACCGACCCAATACCAAAACGTTAAAAGTGCCTTGTCTCAAACGAAGCGGGCGATCTCGCGGAAAGAGTTTTTAGGAATTACTTCCAAAATCGCGCTCGGCGCGGCCTTTTTTCCGATGATTTCCAGTGCAAATCCCCTCGGTGCCAATAGCCGTATCCGTATCGCCGTTATTGGTACGGGGCTCATTTCCCGGGGCACCACTCGACGCCTTCGAGATGGAGCGATGACGGAGGTGGTTGCCCTCTGTGACGTCAAGAGCGATGTCTTGGCCTCAGCTGCCGATCGGGTGAATGTTCCGGGCCTGCAAACCTATCTAAACTACGAGGATGTTTTGGCTCGCGACGACATTGATGCGGTACTTATCACCACACCAGACCACTGGCATGCGGCTATGGCGATTGATGCCATGCGTTCGGGTAAAGACGTCTATATTGAAAAGCCGATTGCTTTGACGGTTCCAGAGGGGATCGCCATTGAGGCTGCTGAAAAGCGCTATGGGCGGATCGTACAAGTAGGGAGTCAGCAGCGCTCAAACCGGAGCTTTCGGCGGGCGGCCGAGATCGTAAGGAATGGCTGGATCGGGCGGATCCGTGAGATACATTGTGAGCTTGGCGAGTTTCCGCCCGAGGTTGAGCTGCCTGAGCAGGCGATTCCGGATACAATCGATTACAACCGTTGGCTGGGACAGGCCCCCTGGCGTCCATTTCATGAGGAACGCGTTGCCGGAAATTATCGCGGGGGCTGGCGTCGGTTTTGGGATTACGGTTCGCGTAAATTCGGCGATTGGGGGGCCCATCATTATGATATCGTGCAGTGGGCGCTGGGACGCGACGATTCCGGGCCTACCTTGTTTGTTCCCAAAGGTTATGAAGGGGAGCCCTACCACTACTACGAATACGCAGATGGGATAAAAGTTTTTCGCGATAGCCCACGTACCAAAGATGCGATGATTGTCTTTGTTGGTGAGGAGGGAGAGGTTCGCGTGGGACGTTCGGATTTTTTAGAGACGACTCCCGCAAGCTTGGCCAGTCGTCCCTTAAGTGGGACAGATGTATTGCTCAAAGATTCTCCGAATCACATAGAAAATTGGGTCGATTGCATGCTCACCCGACAAAAACCTATTTGCCCATCAAGCGTGGGCCGGCGGACCTTCGATATTTGCGCACTCAGTGGAATTGCCCAGCGTTTGGAACGACCGATTAAGTGGGATCCGAGCGGTTCGACCATCGTCGGCGATCCGGAGGCCTGGGCCTTTGCCGACTACCCCCGCCGGGAGGGCTTCCCATTGCCGTCCTGATTAGTGGTCTGTGCGTCATTTCCAAAAACTCAAAAACCGTTATGAAAACAAAAAGGAAGGCTTTCTCCAAAGGCTTGTGTGCTCTGCTGTTTTGCCTCGTATCCGGAAATTTGTCGGCCTCGCATGCCTGCAGTGATTCCTCAGAGGTGAAGCGGGTCTTGGTCTGCTCGATCACCCAAGCATTTCGCCATGCATCAATCCCTTACGGAGACCAGGCGTTGAAAGAGATCGCAGAGGCACACCCGGGCTTCGAAATTGTCGATTTTATCGAACAGCCAAAGGTGGAAATTCCGAGAGCTCCCCGGCGTCCGCGTCAGCCGAGGAATAATGCCTCGGCAGAGCAGGTTGAACGCTTCGAGGCCGCTCAGGTTGCCTACGAAGCGGCGCAGCGTGCGTGGGTAGAGGGTGGCGAGGCGCTCGCCCAGCAACGCCAAGAGGAATTGGCTGAGGCCCAGCGCAAAGCCCTTGCCAAGCTGTCCCCAGACTGGCTCAAGGAAAACCGAATTGACGCAGTCATTTTCAATAACACTTCGGGCGACCTTTTCCTTCCGGATTTAGACGGTTTTATTGAATGGATTGAAGCGGGTCATGGCTTTATCGCAATCCATGCCGCGACCGACACTTTGAAAGATGCGGAGCGGTATACCGAGATGACGCAAGGAGTCTTCGATTCTCACGGGCCTCAGGTCGAAGCCACGCTTCGGGCGGGTGACAAAGCGCACCCCGCCAACGCGGGGATCGGGCCGCTCTGGCATCTTCCGCAAGAAGAGATCTACTTGTTTCGCGATCACAACCGCGAAAAAGTGCGTGTTATCTGGTACATGGATCATCACCCGAACCGCCCCGACGAAGCCGGCTACTTCCCGATTTCCTGGGTGCGCAATGTCGGGGAGGGGCGCATGTTTCATACCGGAATCGGGCACCGGGAAGATTTATTCAGTCTCGATCCCGACTTGGCCAACCGGATCAACCCAATCGAAGTTACCGAGCAAAATCGCGCTCATCTGCTCGGGGGCATTCTCTGGGCACTTGGCTTGGCTGAGGGGAGCGGCGAGCCCAATGTGGGTGGGATCAGCACGGACTGATTCCAAAGGGGTCTTTGCTCGATACCGTGGGATCTGTTCGTCGCTAGGCTGCCGCTGAGGGGGGTACCGGCGTTTTAGGTAATTGAATTTGGCGACGGTCCCCGAGACTGGGTACTCGTGGCGGGCGAGTGGCCGTTTCTCATCTTGCCTGCAAGGCCCGATTGGCTTGTGATCGGTGGATACCTCACTAATCCTAGTCAACCCTATGTCCGAGTCTTCTCAACCATCGCCGCAGAATGTGTTCAGCCCGTTTCAGCGAAAACTGTTGACCACTGGGCTCAGCGCTCTGGCGGGTCTGGTGGTCATGGGTACGCTGTTGCTTGGGTTTTTGGCACTCCGCAGCTTGGTGGTCACGTTTCAGCACGTGATCCTACCGCTCGCGATTGCCGCGATCATCGCGACGCTGATGGCTCCGCTGGTCCGGGTGTTGGAAAAATACCTCAGGGTAAATCGCTTGAGTGCGGTATTACTTCTCTATTTAGGCGGGATGCTTGGCCTGGGGGTGGCGGGCGCGGTCCTGCTGCCTCCGATCCTGCGGGAAACGATGGAGCTGCTGCGGGGGCTTCCCGGCTTGTTTGAGAATTTGATGGATTGGCTTGGGGGGTCGCTCCCCCCGCTTTACGAATGGCTCGGGGAAAAGCTTGAGCAACCGCCGGAGGAAGCGCTGCAAGCATGGCTCGCCGCGAATTCAGAAATGATCTTCGCTGGTTTGCAGAATGTGGGTGCCTCCTCGGGGCTTATATTTAGCGGGGTGGGTGGGACCTTCACTTGGTTGGCGGCTTACATCATCATACCCATCTACCTGTTTTTCCTTCTCAATAAAAAGGGGGATACTTGGACGGACTTGAAGGAGCAGATTGAGTTCTTGCCTGCAGATCGGCGGGACGACCTTATTTTTCTAATTCGCCAATTTTGTGACATCCTCATCGCATTCTTTCGCGGGCAAATCATCATTGCCGTCCTGTTGGGGATTTTTCTGGCGGTTGGCTTCGGGCTGGTCGGCCTTCAGTTTGGAATATTACTTGGCTTGTTTTTGGGGCTTTTAAACGTGATTCCGTATCTGGGCACTACCTTGGGTCTGTTGACTGCCTTACCCATCGCATATTTTCAAGACGAGGGTGGTTGGACGCTCGTTGGTTTGAGTCTTTTGGTCTTCGTCTTAGGGCAGGTCTTGGTGGACTATCTTCTCACGCCCCGCATTGTCGGCGATAAGGTCGGGATGAGTCCAATGCTTGTGATTTTTTCAGTGTTTTTCTGGGGGACGGCGCTCGGAGGGATTACCGGCATGTTGCTGGCTATCCCGTTGACCGCCTTTTTTCTCGTTTTTTGGAGATTGGCCCGGGAAAAATATCTCCCCCGGGCGGGCGAGGCGGCGGAATCTTAAGGGCTTTCTCAAGGGGCCTCGCGTTGGCCGGGTTCCTTTTCCGGGCAAAGGCGCCGCCACCTTTGCGAACCCGCGCTTTACAGATTTGGTCCTGCTTGCTTTGCTGTGAGGTATGCTGAGTTTTGATGATTTTAAGCAACGGCGACTGAGGGAAGACCCGATGGCCCGCAAATATACCGACCATCAATGGAGCCGTGCTTACGAGGCTTTTCAAAGCGCGCGCAGTGCTGGTGGGGAGGGCAAAGCGGAATTTGGCGAGTCTGTCACCAAGGGCCGATCCGGGAAAGGCGGCGGACGGCGCGGGCGCGAACGTCCAGAACGTTCCAAAAACAAGTCGACCGGGCTTGATTCCGGAGCGCGGCAAATGGTGGGCACATTGTTTGTCGCCGGGTTGATTGCCGGATTTTTGTTCGCCGTAGTCCATGGTTGGTCCATGGCCTACCTGGGAGGGAGTGTCGCGATTGTAGGCTTTTTTGGGGCCACTGCTTTGTTTGCGTCGATCGCTTGTCTCTTTGCCTTGGTCCGGTTGGGCGCTTTGGCTGCGTTGGATATTCTTGAATCCCGGAAATAGCGAAAATGTCCGTCTCGGGGTGTGACGTATCTGAGCGGATTTTCTGCTGGGAGCCACCTTTCTTTTTCCAGCTGGTTACTGGGGTGGAAAGACGGTTTCGATAGACCGTTAAAAGGAAAATGACGCTTGCATGCTCAAGGAAGCGGCGTAGGTTCTCACTTTCGATTTTCCATCGGTAAACAACTTGCAATGAACGAAACAACGCAGATCGCCTACGACAGCAAAGTGGAGGGAGAAGTCATCGTAACTCGCGCAGATGCGGTGGTGAATTGGGTACGCAAGCACTCCGTTTGGCCCATGCCCATGGGCTTGGCCTGCTGCGCGATTGAGTTGATGGCCTCCGGAGGCTCGCGTTTCGATATTTCGCGATTCGGCATGGAGGTCATGCGGTTTTCGCCTCGCCAAGCCGATTGCATGATTGTGGCAGGTACGGTCACTTACAAAATGGCAGAGGTGGTCCGCCGGATTTATGAACAAATGGCCGAACCTCGCTGGGTCGTCGCGATGGGTGCGTGCGCCAGCACCGGCGGAATGTACCGCTCCTATGCTGTGATGCAAGGCGTAGACCGGATCGTACCGGTGGACGTGTATGTGAGCGGCTGCCCTCCGCGGCCGGAGGCATTGCTCGACGCCATGATTAAACTTCAGGATAAAATCGGCCGCGAATCATCCGTGAAAGCGATCCGTGGAAAGGCGCCTGCCAAGGAAGCTGAACAAAAGGCAGAGGTTTAGGTCATGGAAGATGCAACCTTGGTAAAGCTTACCGAAACGTTCGACTTTCTTTCAGTACGGGCCTCGGGAGATCATTCCGCCCTTAACTGCCCGGCGAACAAACTTTTTGAAGTGGCGCAGTCACTGCGCGATGATTTCGGTTTCGATCTTCTAGTTGATGTGACCGGGATCGATTGGGATGCTGCCTCACCAAGGTTTTCCGGGGTGTACCACTTCTTTTCGACTGCCTCACACGGCTACCTCCGCGTGGTGGCCAACTGCGAGGATGACATCAATCCACAGCTGCCCTCAATTTCAGCGATTTACCCAGCCGCAAACTGGCACGAGCGGGAAACGTTTGATATGTTGGGCATCCGTTACTCGGGACATCCCAACCTCAAGCGTATCTTGATGTGGGATGAGTATCCGTATTTCCCCCTGCGCAAAGAGTTTCCCCTCGCTGGGATAGAAACTGACTTGCCCGCTCCGGATGTGGTCGAAACCACACAGGCTAAGGTGAAAAGTGCTCCCATGATGGGAGGTCCATTTGTTTCAACACGTTCGGGCCCGATGAGCCAGGCGGAGCCTAGGGCTCGTGATGAAAGCTGGACCGAATCTGAAGAAAAGCCAACCGAGCCATCGGACGAGGCAAAGCGCTAGGGACCGGTCTTATAAACAAAGCAAAGGACTTTTAAAAAATGGCTGAAGTTAAGGAAATCACAATCGGAGATGTTGCCAAGCGAAGCGTGGATACTGCCGAGTTTGAGGGCGAAACGATGGCCCTTAACATTGGGCCCTCTCACCCCACGACTCACGGTGTATTGCGCCTGAAGATGCAACTCGACGGGGATGTGATTAAACATTGTGAGCCAGTACTCGGGTATCTGCACCGAGGTGACGAAAAGATTGCTGAGAGCATGACTTATAATCAATTCGTGCCCTACACTGACCGGCTCGACTACCTCGCCCCCTTAGCCAATAACGTAACCTACGCCATGGCGGTGGAGCAACTTGCCCAGCTCGAAATTCCGGAACGGTGCCAAGCGATCCGGGTGCTCTGTTGCGAATTAGCCCGTATTTCCTCACACCTTCTCGGGGTCGGGGTTTACGGGATGGATGCAGGCGCGTGGACGGTATTTATGTACACTTTCAGTCAGCGCGAAAAGCTCTACACGCTGTTTGAGGAGCTGACGGGCGCACGCTTCACCACTTCTTACACCCGGATTGGGGGCGTGGCGCGGGACATACCCGATGGATGGCTGGGGCGCGTTTCCAAATTTTGTGACCAAGTGCTCCCGGTGATTGACGAGGTGGATACTTTGCTGATGCGCAACCGAATCTTCATGGAGCGGACCGCGGGAATCGGGGTGATCAGTCGTGAGGATGCCTTGGGGTACGGGCTCACCGGTCCTAACTTGCGGGCCTCCGGCGTCGATTTAGACCTCCGTAAGGACCGGCCTTACTGCGGTTACGAGAAATACGATTTTGACGTGCCTATCGGGAAAAATGGCGACTGCTATGATCGGTACCTGATGCGAGGTGAGGAGATACGGCAGAGTGTTCGGATCATCCGCCAAGTTATTGAGGATTTCCCGGATGGTGCCTACTACGCAGAAGACGCCAAGAAAATTTTCGCCCCACCAAAGGCGAAAATCCTCACCAGTATGGAGGAGTTGATTCAAAACTTCATGATCGTCACGGAGGGTCCAAGGATGCCGGAGGGTGAGGTTTACTTTGAAGCGGAAAACCCCAAGGGCGCTTTGGGTTTCTTCATCGTCTCCAAGGGGGGTGGGGTGCCTTATCGTCTAAAAATTCGCGGTCCTTCGTTTTGTAACCTGAGCATTTTGGAGAAGCTACTCCCCGGGCACTACCTCACAGATGTGACTGTCATCCTGGGGAGTTTGGACTTTGTGATGGGGGAGTGCGACCGCTAGCCCAGAGAAGGAACCCTTAAGCAAAGGGTTTGCTCAAATATTTCGATTACCATGGCGATATTAAACGACGAAAATCTGGCGAAAGTAGATAAGCTGGTTCCCAAGTATCCGGAAAAGCGATCAGCGACGCTTCCTTTGCTCCACCTTATTCAGGAAGAGCATGGCTATATTTCCAACGAAGCGGTGGAGTGGGTTGCCGAGCGTTTGGACCTTTCACCCATCAATGTTTACGAGGTGGTGACGTTTTACCCGATGTTCAAGCAAAAGCCGGGAGGGAAGTACGCGGTGAAGGTGTGTCGAACCCTCTCCTGTGCCCTCGGCGGAGCATACAAAACCTGCAAGGCCTTCGAAGAAGCTTTGGGCTGCGGTCTTGACCAGACGAGCGAGGATAAGTTGGCCTCTCTGGAATTTGTCGAGTGCCATGCTAATTGTGGACGTGCTCCAGTCGTTATGGTGGATGAGCAAATGTTTGAGGGTGTGGATGAAAATGGGGCACGCAAATTGGTTGAGAAGATGCGTGAGGGAACCCTCTAAGCTTCTAAAACGCAGCTAATAACCAAATTTCCAATTCGAAGATATTTATCCGGAGCATATTCTTTCATCATGGCCATTAAAGAACACAGACTCATTTTTAAAAACATTGATGTTGAAGGCTACACGAACGACATCGCGTGTTACGAAAAGAACGGGGGATATGCGGACCTGAAAAAAGCAATTGGGATGAAGCCGGAGGAGATTTGTAGCGAGGTCATGGACTCGGGCGTGCGTGGTCGGGGGGGGGCTGGCTTTCCCGCCGGAATGAAATGGAAATTCCTCGACCGTAAATCCGGAAAGCCGATTTACCTTGTCTGTAACGCCGACGAGTCGGAGCCAGGAACTTTCAAAGACCGTCAAATCATCCACAAGGATCCTCATCAACTGATTGAGGGCATGATGATTGCCGCCTACGCGATCCAAGCAAAGTTGGCATTCATCTATATCCGCGGAGAATTTTTCGAGGGCGCCCGCATCCTCGAACGTGCGATTGAGGAGGCTCGCGAAAAGGGCTATCTGGGTGACGACATTCTCGGCAGCGGCTATAGTTGTGACATCCTTATCCATCGTGGTGCCGGGGCCTACATATGTGGTGAAGAAACCGGATTAATCGAGTCGCTTGAGGGCAAGCGCCCATATCCGCGCATTAAACCACCGTATTTTCCAGCCGCCCTCGGCCTTTACCAGTGCCCCACGATTGTGAATAACGTGGAGACCCTTTGCGACGTGAAGCACGTCGTCAATATGGGCGGTAAGGCATTTTCCGAAATCGGAACACCCGGCAACACCGGCACGCGGATCTGGTGCGTCTCCGGCCATGTCCAAAAGCCCGGCTACTACGAGTTTCCCTGTGCCGCCCTTACCTTGGGGGAGCTCATTTACGATGTCTGCGGGGGGCTTCTGCCCGGCCGTTCGTTGAAGGCGGTCATTCCCGGCGGCTCATCCTCCAAAGTTCTGCGGGCTGATGAGCGGTTTACGGGCAAACTGAAGGACGGTTCTGAATTTGATTGGGGGATCGAAGACATCCCTATGGATTTCGATAGCCTGATGGCTGCGGGCTCAATGTCCGGCTCGGGCGGAGTCATCGTGATGGACGACACTACAGATATGGTTGAGGCCCTCGCTAATATTAACTCCTTTTACGCCCACGAAAGTTGTGGACAGTGTACCCCTTGTCGGGAAGGTGTGCAGTGGATGAAAAAAGTGACTGGGCGGATGAGCCGCGGTGAGGCTCGCATGGAGGATGTCGAACTGCTTCGATCCATTGCCGGCCAAATCGAAGGCCGCACGATCTGCGCCTTTGGCGAGGCCGCTTCATGGCCAGTCCAAAGCTTTCTCGCCAAGTTTAACGACGAGTTTGTCGCAAAGGCCAAGCAACAGGCCGAGCGAAATGCGGGTAGTGAGGCCCCTCAAGCTCTCGAAACCACTCTAATCTAGCCATCGGATCATTCTCGGAGACGATCCTTTAACCTATTTCACAAATGAGCGCAGACGCAAAAGCAGAGACCATCACCATCAATGTGGATGGGGTCGATAGAGAGGTTCCCAAGGGCGCGAACCTGATTGATGCCATTGAGCAACTGGGTGAGGAAATCCCTCATTATTGCTACCACCCCAAGCTCTCAGTGGTCGGAAACTGTCGGATGTGCTTGGTTGAATTAGGCATGCCTATGCGTGACCGCGCGACGGGTGAGCCTGTGCTCGATGATGATGGCGTCCAAAAAATAGGGTGGATGCCAAAACCGGGAATTGCTTGTTCAACGACGGTGGCTCCGGGGATGCACATCAAAACGAAATCCCAAGTGGTGAAGGACTGCCGCAACGGGGTGATGGAGTTTCTCTTGCTCAACCACCCTCTGGATTGCCCGATTTGCGACCAGGCCGGGGAGTGCCGCTTGCAGGAGTTCGCGACTGATTATGGGCGTGGCTACAGTCGATATACCGAGGCGAAAAATGTTAAGCCGAAGCGGACGCGCATTGGGCCGCGGATCATGCTGGACGACGAACGCTGCATCCTTTGTTCACGCTGTATTCGGTTCAGCAAGGAAATCGCGAACGATGATGTGCTTGGGTTCATTGACCGGGGTAGTTACAGCACGCTGACCACCTATCCAGGCAAGCAGCTCGAAAATAACTATTCGCTGAACACGGTCGATATTTGTCCGGTCGGCGCCCTCACGAGCACAGACTTCCGCTTTAAAATGAGGGTCTGGTTCCTTAAGGCTGTACCAAGTATTTGCACCGAAAGTAGTGTGGGCGCAAACACCGAGGTCTGGAGCCGGGAAGGGAAAATTTATCGGATCACTCCGCGCCGAAACGATGCCGTTAATGATACCTGGATGACCGACTCTGGCCGCGCCCTCTATAAGCAAGTTGAGGCCGATAATCGCCTGCGCGCGTATCAGGTCGATGGGAAGGCCTCTTCTTTCGACGCGGCAATTGCCGCCGCCATTGCGCAGATGAAGCAGGGCAAAACCGCAGTCGTTGCCTCTGCCCGAGCCTCCCTTGAGGAACAGTTTCTTCTCTCCCAAATGGTGGAGGCCACCGCCGCGGTCAGGGTGGATATGGTGAGTCACTATGGCGATGGAGACCACTTACTCCTTTCCGAGGATCGGACGCCTAACCTGCGGGGCGCTCTCCTTACCGGTTTGATCAATGACTTGCCGGATGCGCGGTTGGATGGCCTCGGTAAGGCGATTGACGCCGGGGAGGTGGATACCCTCTTTGTTGTCCATGAGGATCTGGCCGCCGCCGGGCTGACAGATGCACAAATCGCCAAGGTTAAGGTCATCTACGCAGGCATTGAGGAAAATAGTTCCAGCGCGAACGCGAAAGTTAGCTTCCCTCTACTCACCGTCTTTGAAAAGGAAGGAAGTTTTGTGAACCAGAACTTCCGGGTACAGAAATTCCACAACGCCATCCCGGCACCTCGCGGAGTCGTCTACGACCTCCACTTGCTTGAGACTTTGCGCGCTCACATGGTCGGAGAAAGCCCGACACGTCCTACAGTTCCCGCAGTTTGGGAGTTGATGGCTCAGAAAATAACATGCCTGCATGGACTTGATTTTCGGGGTCTCGGAGATCTCGGCGTCGGCGTTGATGCCGGCCGCTTCGCAAGCCTTCCTTTCGTCGAGAGCAAGAATCTCAAACATGATCCGGAGAAAAGGTCAAAATTAGGAGTTGAGGCGGGAGCCACAGCCTGAATGCTCGGATGAGTTTATGCGTCTGACGCGGCTTAGAAACACAACTGACTACCATGGACTGGATTCCTAACTTTTTATTACCTTTTTTCTATGCGGTCACCATGATCGTGGCGGTCATGACGATCGCCGGATACTCGGTGCTGGCCGAGCGCAAGGTGTCTGGTTGGATCCAACATCGGGTCGGTCCCAACCGTACGGCCTTGCCGATCGTTGGCAGCATTCCAATTATCGGACCTTTTCTCACTAAGCTCGGTATTTTCCAACCTTTGGCCGACGGCCTGAAATTCCTTTTTAAAGAGGATATCATGCCGGGGCACGTGCGCAAAGGCTACTACTTTGCAGCGCCCATCATCGCCTTGGTTCCGGCGCTCACCACGATGGTCGTTTTGCCCTTCGGGCAATATGTCGATGCAGACGGTGTTACTCAGCCACTGGTCCTGGCTAATGTCGACATTGGCATCCTTTTCATCCTGGCAGTCTCGTCACTCGGAGTTTACGGCATCGTTCTCGCAGGGTGGTCTGCAAATAGTAAATACCCGTTTCTCGGAGGCATTCGCTCTTCGGCGCAGATGGTTTCGTACGAGTTGGCGATGGGTCTTTCCATCCTCCCTGTGTTTATGTGGGCGGCCGCTCCCGGTGCGGATTATGGCTTAAGCCTTTACGGTGTGGTGCGCTCGCAAGATGGCCTTTGGCTCGGAATTTGGCAGCCGATCTCGGCAATGATTTTCCTGATTGCTGTTTTCGCAGAGTCCAACCGGCTTCCGTTCGATATGGCCGAATCGGAAACTGACTTGGTGGGTGGTTTCCACACTGAGTACGGTTCGTTTAAATTCGGTCTGTTTTTCGTCGCCGAGTATGCCCACATCGTGATCGGTTCGGCCGTTTTTGTACTGCTTTTCATGGGCGGCTGGAACTTTTTACCTTTCGTCGCCTCGCCATGGCCGGATGGGGTGATCGGGGCGGTGCTCTCTGTGCTTTGGTTTCTCTTCAAGATCTTTGCCATGATCTTTTTCTTTATCTGGGTGCGCTGGACGCTTCCGCGCTTTCGGTACGATCAGGTGATGCGCCTCGGCTGGAATATCCTCCTTCCGCTCGCCGTCGGTAACCTGATCTTCAACGCCCTCTTGATTGCCATTCACGACCGCCTCTAAGGGACGGTTGCAATTTCCTCCGCAAACGAATAAGGTTCCCCTATGGCTAAGACAAAAGTACTCGAACGAAAGCCACTTTCTCTCGCAGAGCGTACCTATCTTCCACAGATCGCATCTGGCTTGAAAACTACGCTGGGTAATATGCTGAAGCCAAATGTAACGCTTCAATACCCAGAGGAACGGCCAGTCATTCCGGAAAATTATCGCGGGGTGCCCACCTTGGTGCGCGATCCCGAAGGCCGGGAGAAGTGTGTTTCTTGTCAGCTTTGTGAGTTTGTCTGCCCACCCAAGGCAATCCGCATCACCCCCGGTGAGATTTCTGAGGGAAGCGATACCGAACACGTTGAAAAGGCGCCGGAAGAGTTCGAGATCAACATGCTACGCTGCATTTACTGTGGACTATGCCAAGAGGTGTGTCCGGAGGAAGCGATCTTCCTTCAGGATATCTTTTCTGTTTCCGGCTATAGCCGAGAGGAAATGATCAACAAAAAGGATAAGCTGTACGAGTTGGGAGGAACACTCCCGGATCGCCACCGGAAATGGGATAAGAAAAAGGCGGCTGAAATCAACGGTCCCGCGCACCACTAAACGGGTTGTGTCCGTGCGCCCGCTCCTGTTGTGAGGGCGGATGGGTGGGTGAGTTCGATTAATGGCAAGCGCAGTCTTTCGGGTTTTGCCTGTTTTACCTTTAACCTTACCTTCTTTCAGCTGAGCCTACGTACCAAGCAGACACTCTCCCGACTTTAAGAAAATTATGGACAAGCTAGCTGAAATTATGGCCGCGAAGCAGCGGGAAATTGCCGAGTATGTGAGGCCAGTGAGTGAGCGGGAGCTCAGCGCACTTGCCACGGCAACCGTCGGAGGCAGCCGATTTGGTGCAGTGCTGTCGCGGGACGATCGCCTTTCAGTGATTGCTGAAATCAAGCGCAGGTCACCCTCGGCTGGTGCCATCGCTGAATCCATCAATGCGGTCGAACAGGCAAAAGTCTATGCTGCGGCCGGTGCTGATTGCTTCTCGATCTTAACGGATGGCCCTTATTTCGGTGGAACGATGGCTGATTTGCGTGAAGTGACTGACTTTCTTCTTGAGGGTAAACTCGAGATTCCGTGCCTTCGCAAAGACTTTATGCTGCATCCGATTCAAGTGGTTGAAGCTGCCAAGGCCGGGGCCAGCGCAATACTTATTATTGTTCGTGCTTTGTCGGATGAAACGATTAAGGAGCTGTTTGCAGCAGCGACACTGGCTGGCTTGGATGCGCTTTTTGAAATCCACGAGGAGCCGGAGCTGGAACGGGCCGTACGTCTGGACGCCAAGATTATTGGCGTGAACAATCGGGATCTGAAACGTTTTCAAACGGATATGGCCATAAGTGAAAAGCTCATTCCGCAGATTCCAAGTTCCTGCGTGAAGATTAGTGAGAGTGGGATTTTTACCCCCGAGGATGCAGCGCGTGCCCGGGCTTGTGGGGCAGATGCGATCTTGGTCGGGGAAGCGCTGATGCGCGCTGAAGATACCCAGAGTTTGATGCGTGCCTTCCATCAGGCTTAGCCCGGGAACCACACTTTTTGTATTGCTTCTGAAGCACTCGCTCCCATGCCCCTCAGTCCCAAACAGACGCGAAGCCAACTTGACCACCTGGGGCATTTTCCAAAAAAACAACTTGGGCAAAATTTCCTTGTGGATGGTAATATCGTGCGCAAATCCATTGAACTCGCGGACTTCGGCCCCAATGAAATCGTCGTCGAGGTAGGGCCAGGGTTGGGTACCTTGACGAGGGCCATGTTAGCGGAGGGTGTGGAAATTTATGCGGTAGAGCGAGACGCCACTTTGGCCGCGCATTTGCGTGCAGAGTTGTTACTTGAGTACGCTGATCGTTTTCATCTCACCGAGGGCGATGCGGTGGAGTTTCCCTTGGCTGCGCTAAAGACTGACCAGGGTGCACTTCAAGGGTTTAAAATTGTCGCAAATTTACCTTACGCCATCTCTACCCCATGGATGGAGCGGGTCTTGGCTTCGGCAAGGCTGCCCGATCGCATGGTACTGATGCTTCAAAAAGAAGCTGCCGATCGAATGGTCGCTGCCTCTGGTACAAAGGCTTTCGGCGCGGTTTCCATTTTCTTGCAGGCCGCTTTCAGCCTGGTTGAACGGCATCCTGTTTCGCCCAGCTGTTTTTATCCGGAGCCTCAGGTAGCTTCGGTTTTGGTAAAATTTGATCGAAAAGCAGACTGCAAACAATTCGGCCAGCGCGAGCGAGAGGCGATTAGAGGGCTGTTTACGCAACGCCGAAAACAGTTGAACGCGCTTTGCAAACGGAGCGCCTACGCTCCCGAACTGTGTGCATGGTTTCGCCAAGCCGTGGAACAGGGCCTTAATGAGAGTGTGCGGGCGGAGGCAGTGCCCCTCGCAACCTGGCTTCGCTTACCCGGGTTTTTTGCTTAGCCAGACATTGCGGGGTAGGCTCGAAAAAGCAAGAGTGGCGCAGCGGGGGCGGGGTTAAGGTTTCTCAGTTCAAGCTCCAGTTGATGAGTTCACGATTTGTTTGGCAAAGGCGGCTTTGTCTGGGGCTTTGAAAAATGCGGAGCCTGCCACCAGTGTGTCGACACCGCGTGCCAAGCAAAGTGGGGCGGTGGCTTGGTCAACCCCACCATCTACCTCGAGCCTGAACGTTAGCTTTTTGTCCGCACGTTCTTCCGCAATGGCGGAGATTTTATCCAACACGGCATGCCGGAAGGACTGTCCCCCAAAGCCGGGCTGGACGGTCATTAATAGTACCATGTCGACCATCTTTAGAAATGGTGCCGCGGCTTCGGCAGGAGTGTTTGGATTAAGCACTACACCGCATTTTTTTCCGTGCTGCTTGATTTCCTTGAGCGTTGTTTCTACGGGATAATCCGGCTCTAGATGAACGGTGATCATGTCTGCACCGGCCTGAGCAAAGGGCTCGATGTACTTATGAGGGTTGTCGAGCATCAGGTGGACGTCGAAAAACAAATCCCGATTTCGCTGCCTTAGGCATCGCACGGTCTCCGGCCCAAAGGTAAGGTTCGGCACAAAGTGGCCATCCATTATGTCGAGGTGTACCCATGGGGCGCCTGACTGGGCAATGGTTTCCACGCTTCCGGCTAAATCTGCGTGGTCGCCGGCTAGGAT
>PWZW01000129.1 GCA_003567255.1 Puniceicoccaceae bacterium
CTTCCTTATTCAGGAAACAAAGGCCAGATGTGGGGAATCAGCAAGACGCTGGATATAAAATAGAGGAGATTCAGCGGGATGCCGACACGGGCAAAGTCAGTAAACTTGTAGCCGCCCACGCCATAGACGTAAGTGTTCGTTTGGTAACCAATGGGAGTGGCAAAACTTGCCGAGGCCGCCACGCAGATGGCGATCACGAGGGGACGGGGATCCATGCCGACCGCGACCGCGATCCCAATCGCAATGGGTACCATCAGGGCGGCGGCAGCGTTGTTGGAGAGGAATTCCGTGAAAATCGATGTGACGAGGTAAACCATAGCCAGAATCAACACAGGTTGCCACGCTTCCGGTGCGACGCTTTGAATAAAGCCAGTGGCAGAGTTTGCAATCATCGCGCTTGCTCCACTTGCATCCATGGCCTGGCCAAGGGCCAGCATGCCGTAAATGATGATGAGGATACTCCACTCAACCGAACTGTAGGCTTCCTTGGGCTTCAAACAGCCCGTAAGCAGGTAAAGGGCTATCGCAACCGTAGTGACCACCACGATCGGGATCGTCGAGAGCGAGGCAGTGAGCACCACCCCCATCGAAATCGCAATCGCAATGGGCATCTTTTTTCGTCGATTGTTGGCCGGGATGCGGGGCTTATCGAGGAGTATGATGTCATCTTGCTCCCGCAGGCGTTCAATCGCCTTGTGAGAGCCCATTAATAGGAGGGTATCCCCTTCCTGTAAGCGTAGGGTCTCCAGCTGGTTACGTAGGTTTTGACCGCGGCGATGCACCGCTACGATAACCATACGGAAGCGTTGGCGAAAGGCGATTTCCTGCACGGTTCTGCCCGTGATGGAAGACTGCGGTGCAACCATGCCTTCGACGAGTGCCCCTTCTTCGGCGGCAATTTGTTCAAGCCCGATTTGTGATTCTCCAAGGAGTTCGATGCCTTCAGTTTGTTGAGCTTGCATCACGCCGGTGGGACGACAGGAGAGGATAAGCCGGTCTCCACCCATCAACTCAACCTTCCTGGGATTGCCGGGTACGGCGATGCCATTCCGAACGATTTCAAGGATGCGGATGTGCCGTTCCTTAAACACACCAGAGGCTTCGACCGTTTCGCCGACCAATTCTGAATCGTGGCGGACAAAGGCATCGGTAATAAATTCCTTTCGCTCATCTTCGGTCAAAATTGAGCTTAGGGTTTCCCGCTTCGGAATCAGCTTACCTCCGAAAATTACCAGATAAGTCGCGCTGATAAACAAGATCGGTACACCAATCTTACTAATCTCAAACATCCCGATGGGATCATAGCCGTAATCGGTGAGGATACCGCTCCCGATGAGATTAGTCGATGTGCCTATCAGGGTGCAGGTACCCCCAAAAATGGAAGCATAGGAGAGGGGTATGAGAAGCTTCGAAGCGGAGGTACCCATTTCTCTGGCGACGCCGAGCATGACAGGAAGCAGGACGACCACCACCGGGGTGTTGTTGATGAACGCTGAGACGGTTGCCACACCGAAAATCATCAAAAACATGAAAATTGGTAAAGGCAGCTTGATGAGGATTCTGAAAACGGAGGTGATCAGCTCAACCGCTCCGGTCTTGGTCAGCGCAGCGCTCAGCACAAACATCCCCGCAACCGTGAGTGGTGCATGATTGCTGAAGACACCGAGGGTCTGTCCTAAGCTGGGAAAAAGGTCTGACTCAACAATCGACCCTACGGCAAGCAAAGTCGCAAAAACCGACAACGCCGTCATATCCGGGGTAATCTTCTCCCAAATGAAGCTGATCACCGCCAAGAGTAGGAGGCTGAGTACAAAAATGATTTCCCAAGGCATCAGTGCTTGTTTTTACAGGTCTTCGTCCGTTCGACGAGAACGATTTTTTGAAGGCATTGGGTACGCATCCGATTCCCCGCAGCGTTTATACTGCCCCAGCAGATTTCCAAAGGCCTCGCACGCGTGTTTCGCTGACGCCCTCGAGGATGCAGGCCTCACCGAGTGTGCGCATGGAAATCAACCGCAACTTTCCTCCAATATTTTTTTTATCTTTACGCATGGCTTCCAAGAGCGCTTCCGTTCGTAGATTCTCCCGCACGCGCTGGGGTAGGGCATACCGCTCCAAAAGCGCACCTACCCGTAAAAGAATATTTTGGTCTAAACATCCTTCTTCTAAAGCCAGACGCGTGGCACAGACCAGACCGATCGCCACCGCTTCTCCATGAAGGTACGCTCCGTAACCGGCGACATTCTCAATCGCGTGAGCAAAGGTATGGCCAAGGTTCAGGAGGGCTCTACCTCCTTCGCTTGCCGTTTCTTTTTCATCTGCGCCCACAATTTCCGCTTTGAGTTCGCAGCATCGGCGGATGATCGCCGGGAGTTTTGCGGAGTCGACCTGGAGTTTGGGAAGCCCTTCCAAAGTTGCAAAAAGGGAATGGTCGCAAAGCATGCCGTATTTGATCACCTCCGCCATTCCCGCAGAGAATTCTCTTTCGGGAAGGGTTCCGAGCGTGGCGGTTTCGATGAAGACGGCTTCCGGCTGCCAGAAGGCGCCCACCAGGTTTTTTCCGCTGGAGAGGTTGATCCCGGTTTTGCCGCCGACCGAGCTGTCGACCATCGCCAACAGAGTGGTGGGAATCTGGTAAAAGCGGAGCCCACGTAGGTAGCTTGCTGCCACAAAACCCGCAAGGTCGCCGACCACACCTCCGCCAAACGCAAAAATTGCACCGTCACGCGAGACTTCATTTCCCGCCAGCCATTCGAGTAGGGCGCTGTATTGTTCAATTGATTTTGAGCCTTCACCGTTCGGTACAATAAACCGTTCCCTGGGTTCAAAACCCAGGCTTTCCAGCACAGTGGCTTGAGCCGCGGCCACGCGGGTATCGGTGATCAATGCCACGGGGCAGCGCGCTGCGCGTAAATCAGCGATCGTCTGGCGAAGCACATCAAATGAACCGGCCCCAATGTGGATCGGGTAACTTTGCTCACCTAGCGAAACCGTAAGTTTGGATTTGTCGTTCATCAGGTGTGCTGCGCAGCTTCCTCAATGCCAAAAATGGCAGAGGTGTAATTTTTGATCGAAAAGGGTTGGAGATCCTCTGGTTGCTCCCCCAGGCCGACAAAGTAGATGGGAAGCTTCAGTTCGCGGTAAATCCCCACGAGTGCGCCGCCACGGCTGCTCCCGTCCAGCTTAGTGACCACCAAACCAGTTAGCGGAAAGCTTTTGTGGAAGACGCGGGCTTGCTCGATAGAATTGGAACCGAGCGAACCGTCAACGACGAGCCAGTTGTGGTGTGGTGCCTCCGGATCCTGCTTCGCCAAAACTCTTTTTAATTTTGATAGCTCCTCCATCAAGTTGCGCTTCGTGTGAAGGCGTCCAGCGGTGTCCAGAATCAACAAATCCTTTTCCCGCTTAATCGCTGCCGCATGGCTATCGTAGGCAACCGCTGCGGCGTCGGCGCCGTGCTGGCTAGCCACCAAGTCAATGTCCAATCTGGTCGACCAAGCCTTGATTTGCTCGTTTGCGGCAGCCCGGAAGGTGTCGCACGCTCCGAGTAAAACAGAGTGGCCCGCTTGTTGATACATGTGGGCTAGCTTGGCGGTGGTGGTCGTTTTGCCGGAGCCATTGACGCCGATAAGGCAAACGACTTCAGGCTTATGGACACCGAGGGTGAGGGTGCCCTCAGATCCTGCCAAGACACGATTGAGCACTTTTGTACCAATCGCTGCGGCATCCGCTCCGCGGAGGCTTTTGTCTGCTTTGTAAGCTAGTTTTATTTCGTCTAGAATCTCTTCGACAGTTTCGCTGCCAAAGTCCGCTCCGTAGAGCGAGGCTTCCAGCTC
>PWZW01000262.1 GCA_003567255.1 Puniceicoccaceae bacterium
CCTCGTTTTGCTCTGCCAAATAGTTACCGATTTGTTGCTTCAGCACTGCGATGTTCGGGTCCACTTGATCCGCCTGAAGAAAAAGCTTCATGGCCGCCTCACGCAAACCGACCATCATCAGCAGCTTGCCGTGTAGGATCATTGCCATGGGGTCTCCGGGATGGTCGGCGTTGTAGCTGGCGTAGGCTTCGATAAGGGTGTCGATTCCTTCCTCAAGGGCAGCTTGGTCGTAGCTTTCGGGTCGCTCCTCAACTTGCGAAAAAAAGGTTTTTTCACGCAGCACAATGTCGAGCAGCCTCGCCTCTGCCTCGGCCCCGCGCTCAAATTCCGAAATGGATGCATCGGGCTGGGTGCTTTCCGGAGGCGTCGATACGGAAACCTCAGCGAGGCTTGGCAAAGGCGCCGCTGCGGCCAAGGCTAAGCACAAGGTCGTGAGGAGAGTGCTGAGGGGAGCTGGGGTCATGGGTCGGGTGAGCGGTTTTCTGAGGATGGGTTCGGGGGAAGTTTGCAAAGCTTGTGTAGCGCATCGCGGGCATCTTCGAGAATAAAATAGGCGGCCGGCACGAGGAGGAGGGTGATGAAGGTTGCAAAGAGCACACCGAAACTGAGTGAGATCGCCATGGGTATGAGAAACTGCGCCTGCAAACTTGTTTCAAATAAAAGCGGGAGGAGGCCTGCGAAGGTGGTCAGTGAGGTCAGCAGGATCGGACGGAAGCGGCGGGCTCCACTCTGTTCAATCGCCTCGCGAATCGGGACACCTTTGCGGCGTTCTTGATTGATGTGATCAATCAAGACCAGACTATCGTTCACGACCACGCCCGCCAGGGCGACAAAGCCAAGAATCGACAGTACACTTAAGGGTTGCCCCATGATCAAGTGCCCTCCAATCGCGCCGATCAGGCCAAAGGGAATCACCACCATTACCAAAAATGGCTGGAGATAGGAGCGAAAGGCGATGGCGAGGAGCGCGTAGATGACAAAAAGTGCGAGCGCGGTCGATCTGATGAGCGCTTCGTTTAAAGCCTGTTGCTCGCTGAATTCACCGGCAAAAGCCCAATTCATTCCGGGGTACTCAGCGACCAGATTGTCCAGAAAGCTGCCTTCTTCGACGCCTTCTGCACCTGCCGCTGGCGCCATTGTCAAGGCGCGGCGGATGGTGCGCACATCCGTCGTATCCTTATCGGCATCGGCGGATATGTTTATGGTGCGTTGGCGATTGATACGCCTGATCGAGGCGAAGCCCTCATCCAATTGGTAATCGGCGACCTCGCTGAAGGGCACGCCACTACCGTCGGCCAAACGAATTCGAAAACCTTCCAGACGTTCAATCGCCTCACGCTCCCCGGGAGGGAAGCGGAGCATCACCCGGACGTCGTCGCGTCCTCTCTGGAAGCGTTGTGTTTCAATTCCGAAAAAGGCGGCCCGAACCTGACGGCCGACCGCTTCATTGGTGAGCCCGAGGGCTTCACCTCTTTGGTTAACGGCAATTTTAACCTCCTGTTTTCCTTCGCTGAAACTATCGGTAATATCAAACAAGGCGGGGAAGCTGCCCAAATGCTCCCGAAGGCGGGCAGCCGCTTCCTGAAGGTGATTCATATCCGGTCCGGCCAGTTCGATATCGATCACCTTGCCCGCCGCCTCGGCGGCATTTGCCTGAAAGATCAGCTCCCTGGCTCCGGGTATCGCGCCGATCTTTTCGCGCCATCGCTGAGCCAAAACCGGGGCTGAGAGCTCGACGATACTGCCGCCGCCGACCCGCTCTTCGGACTTTGTCAGTTCGATGGCAATCTCTGCGATATGGGGACTGGTGCTGGGCTGGCCGATCGCCGCAGGATCGCCCGCACCTTGGAAAGGGCGGGCTCCGATGGTCACGATCCGGTTTTGAAAAGGTACCCCCAATCCGCTTGCAACGACTTCCGCCTCAAGGGCATCAAGCGCTGCCACCATTCGATCCACGCTGGCGGTGGTGACCGTGGCGGAGGTACCCTCCGGCATGGTGAGTTGGGCAATAATGTAGTCGGAGGGCACCGGCGGAAAAAAGACGTAGCGAAGCCGCTCACCCGCGACGATGCCAAGGCTCAGCGCCAGCAAGGCAATAAAGGCCGCGACCGTCGTGTAGCGAAAGGCGAGGGCGCGCTTTAAAAATGGTTGGTAGTAACGGACGATAAAACGCTCCAAACCGTCCGCGATTTTCCGCTGCTGTCGCTGGAACCAATGGAGCCCGACCTCATCCGCGCTTCGCCGCACGCGACACAGGGTAAGATGGTAGGGGAGCACAAGCTTTGCTTGGATCAAGGACCAAATCAGGCAAACGATCACCACCACGGGTATGGGATAGAAAAATTTACCAATCACTCCCGGCAGGGTAAGGATGGGAATGAAGGCCACGATGGTGGTGAGAATGGCAAAGGTTACGGGAATGGCGACGCGGCGTGCTCCCGCAATGGAGGCCTCGACGCTGGCCCGCCCGCGCGCTTGAGCTTCAGTGAAGACACTTTCACCGACGATGATGGCATCATCCACGACAATGCCCAAAACGAGGATGAATCCAAAAAGCGAAGCTAGATTGATCGTCACCCCAAGCGTGGGGAGGAGCAGTAGCGAACCGAGAAAGGCGATGGGGATGCCCAGCATAACAAAAAATGCGAGCGAGGGCCGAAGGAACACAGTCAGAATCGCCAGGACCAGAACGAGCCCGATCAATCCGTTCTGGATAAGCATGGCGAGCCGACCTTTTAAGTAGAAGGTAAAGTCACGGAAGGCGGTGATCTCCAGGCCCTCGGGAAGTTGGGCCTGCATGGTCACGGCAAAGGCTTCCACTTGCTCCGCGAGATCGAGAATATTTTCGTCGCCGACGGCGTAAATACTTAGAATCACCGCAGGTTGCCCATTAAATTCCGTTTTCAGAATATCATCGGTGAAACCGTCAACGACCTCGGCGACGTCCTCGATCAGGAGCCGGATTCCAGACTCCGTACCGAAGACTGGCAAGCGTTTGAAAGCTTCCCCGGAGAGCGCCTTGGCCTGGGTGCGGAGCAAAATCTCACCGCCCTCGGCTTTGATCGTGCCACCGGGTATGTCGATCGACCCGAGTTGAACGGCCTCGGCAATCTGATCAAAAGTCAGTCCGTAGCGGCGAAGTGCAATTTCTGATACGTTAATCGAGACCTCGTAGTTTCGAACGCCGGACACATTGATTTGGGAGAATCCGTACGCCGACTCCAGGCGGGAGCGCACATCCTCAGCCGCTGCCTTTAGCGTGCGCTCGTCCACCGGGCCAAAAATAGCCAGGGAGATCACTTCGGAGGGGATGCTTAATTCCTCGGTTTGGGGGCGTTCGGCTTCGACTGGGAAATTGTCGATCCCATCGATCCGGACGCGCATTTGCTCAGCCACCTCGCTCGGGTCAAACCCGCGGCGTACCTCCGCGAGGACGGTGCCCACGCCCTCCGCCGCGATCGCGGTCAGCTTAGAGATGCCCTCAATATCCTGAATCCGATTCTCGATGAGCTGGATCACCCCGGTTTCAATTTCCTCGGGTGCGGCCCCCGGATAAACCACCTGCACTTGCACAATATCGAGCTCAAACTCAGGAAAAAGCTCCAGCTTGATCGTCGATGCCACGAATAGCCCGGCGACCACCGCGATGACCCCCAGCAAGTTTGCCGCTACGCCGTTCTGTGCAAACCAGCGGATCATAGGACCTCTTCAATAACCACACCCATGCCCTCCACAAAAAGCGCAACCGGACTCACGCAAACCTGGTCGCCCTCCGAAAGCCCTCCGGTGATAATCACATACTCCGGCGTGCGTTGGGCAACCTCCACGGTTCGGGTGACCAGTCGCTGGTCGGCGGTCACGACGAAAACCCGGTCATTGCCCCGCAGTGCTATACGGGGGAGGCGAAAGGCATTTTCAAGCACGCGCCCCGCGATCTCCGCCTCAACAAACAGGTCTCGCAGGAGCGCACCAGAACCGATCTCCGCGTCCTCAATATTGGCTAAAAGCACGACCGAGCGGCTGGCTGCGTCCAGGGCGGGTTCGACCCTTAGAATCCGACCTTGCCAGTGTTGCTCAGCGCCAAACACCTCAGCCGAAAAACGAACTGCCGTCCCCGCTATGGCTGATGCATCCGTAAAGGGTAGCCAGGCCGCCTCGCGGAGGGAAACGGGCAACCTTACTTCAGCGCCCTCGGCCGAGAAGAGGCGCCCGACCGCCCCCGGCTCACCCGCGTTGCCGACCAGATCACCCGGCGAGATCTCCCGTGCGGCGATGTAGCCGGTGTAGGGTGCGATGATTTTTGTTTGTTCCAGCCGACGCTCGGCCTGGGCGAGGTTGGCTTCGGCACTTTCGAGAGCCGCCTCGGCTTGGGCGAGTTGGGGGAGGCGTAGAGTCAAGGCTCCGGGCTCGCCGGAGCGGTTGGCGCGGGTCCAGTCAAGCGCGGCCTGTTCACTGCGGGCCGTTTCCTCAGCGAGGAGTTGTGCCGCGTTTGCCCGCTCCGCCCGACGCGCCGCCAGCGCTGTCAACAAATCCGCCTCATCGATCCGCGCCAGGACCGTCCCCTCGTTCACTCGTTTCCCCACCTCGAAGTCCGGATTGATTTCCACAATCCGCCCCCCAACCTCTGGCCGTAGACGAGTTTCAAACCTTGGCTGAACCACACCTTGGGAGTAGACCTTGAGCTGAACGGTGGTCGGACTTGCCGGGATTACCCTAACCGGTGGTCGGGGCCGCTCCGGCTCGATGGCTTCCGCCTCCGGTCGGGTGTTCACCAGCCAAAAGATCAAAAGGGCTGCCACACCAAGCAAACTGAAGGGAAGCAAAGTTTTAACGAATAGCGGTTTCATCGTCGGTTTCATTGTGGTCAAAAGCGCCCCCGAGGGCGAGGTACAGGTCAACGCGGTTTTGCAGGCGTTCGTTCAGCAGGTTCAGCTGACGGCTGCGCAGGTTGATCGCATTGCGCTCAGCTTCGAGCGCGGTCACGATGTCTGCCGTGCCGCGGGCATACCGATCCCAAGCGATCTCCCTCGCGTTGTTTGCGGCCGCGACACCGATCTCGATCGCACTTAATTCGTTGAAAAGGTGGGTTTCCCCTGCGAGGGCTTGCTCAACCTCAATGAAGGCATCGAGCACAACTTGTTGGTACTGATACCAGCGCTCTGCCCGAACCGCGTCCGTACGCTCCGCTTCGGCCCGGAGACGACCGCCTTGGAAGAGTGGTTGAGTCAGATTCCCCGCTAAACGCCAGACGGAAAAATTGTCGTCCAGCAGGTCGGAGAATTGTTGTGAGGAAGTACCGGCGGAGCCAGTGAGACTAAAGGTGGGTAGGCGGGCGCGCTCGGCGGCCGTGAGCTCAGACTCGGCAGCGAGGTAGCGCTGCCGTGCCGCTTCAATGTCGGGCCGCCTTTCCAGGAGGCTGGACGGCAGGCCCACCGGTGGCATTTCCGGCGGGGGCGGCAGGCTCTGTTCGTTTGGCAGGATTTGTCCTTTGGGATAATCGCCGAGAAGGGCTTCGAGTCGACGTTGTGCTGCGTTGAAATTATGCTCCCGTCGGATCAGATCGGCGCGACTTGATGCGAGTTGGGCACTGAGTAAATTGAGGTCCAGGGACTCAGCCAAACCCCGTTCGAAGCGTTGGTCCACGACCTCCACATTGGTTTTCAGGGACGCTACCGTGGACTTTGCAAGCTCCCATTGGGCGAGGTTCTCCTTCAAAGTAAACCATGCCTTGGCGACCTGGGCGGCCAACGAGAGGCGCAGCGCTCGGAAGTCCGCCGCCGCGGCCTGCAGTTCAGCGCCGGCCGCATCCTGCTCCGCTGCCAAGCGACCCCACAGATCCAACTCCCAACTTACGTTGAGCGAGAGTCCAAAATCGTCAAAACGCACACCTCCCAGCTCAGCCGGACCGAAGGTACTGATCTGCTGCCGTGCACCATTCAGTTCCAAAGCAGCCTGCGGGCGCCGTCCAGCACCGCGGACCGTTGCTTCCGCCAAGCGCTGAGCCACCCGCGCGGTCAGAATCCGGACTTCATTTTGCTGACTCAGTGCAGTCTCAATCAGGGTGGTGAGCTCAGGATCTTCAAAAGCCGCTACCCACGGGTCCGCCGTCGTCAGGTCTGAAGCCGGGGGACTCTGCGACCACGCTGCCGGGGGCTCCAGTGGTTCGTGCAAGTCCGTGCGGTGCGTACCCACGCATCCGCCAACAGCCAGCGCACCAAGAAGCAGGATTCCGGCGTGAATGTTTTTTCCGGGATTCATCGTTGAGTGGTCCAATCAATCTTGCTTGGGCAAATGGGTCACCCGCAAAAATCCGCCGACGACATAGGCGACGAGGCGGTGCACCATTTCGGAGGTGTCCTCGAACGTTTGCTTACGCCGCGTGACATCACGAAAACGGTCCTCATCGCCTATCGCACCAATCATTGTGGAAATCGTGAAGAAGAGACAAAGCCGGAGATCAGCTTCACTGGCATCGGGTAGGGTGCGTGCCAACTCTTCCATCATCAGGGAGGTGATTTCAGCAAAGGTCTTTTCGTTTACATCCTGCACAAAATCAGTCGGCTCCGACATACAACGCCCGATCATGCGGATGACGGTGGTGTCATTTCCCGGTTCCTGGAAAGCCAGCTCAAAAAGCGGGCGCACCATTATTTCAATGAGTTTAGGAAGGGCGATCGGCGCTGGATGGGCCTCTCTGCGCGCTGCCTCGATCAAGGCAATCCGCTGGCGGTTGATCGGGCCGAAACGCTCTTCGATAACCGCCTGCATCAGGTCCTGTTTTGATCCAAAGTGGTAGTTCACCGAGGCGAGGTTGACGCGCGCCTCCCGGGTGACCTCGCGAACCGTCATCGCGCGAAAACCTTTTTTGGAAAAGATTTTTTCGGCAGCGCGCAAAATGCGGTGGCGCGTTTTGTCAGCTTTGGGAGTGGTGGTTGCCATACACGTTTTAGAACATCGGTTTAAAACAGAAAAAAGCCAACGACTTTAAGAGAAATTGATGGATTTGGTGGAGGAGGCGGATGTTTTGTCGCAGCAAATCTCACTTTTCAGCTTTGCTCTCCACGAATATTCCGAATTGTGTAGGGTCATGTTTCAGCAAATGTGCATCATCGGCCCTGGATTACTCGGTGCCTCGCTGGCCATAGCGGCGAAGCAACAGGGCTTGGCCGCATCGGTCTGCGCATGGTCCCGCCGCCCCGAAACGCGTGAAAAATGCCTCCGCCAGGCATGGTGTGATCAGGTTGCGGATACGGCTGCAGAGGCAGTGGCCGGGGCGGATTTTGTTGTGCTGTGTACTCCGGTCGCGACCATCCCGGGCCTGTTGGAGGCCATCGCGCCCGCCCTCCGTAAGGGGGCTCTGGTCACCGATGTTGGGAGCACGAAAGCAATCATTGTTAAAAGCGGTCAGGCCCATCTTTCCAAAAATGCTCACTTTATCGGGGCGCATCCCATGGCGGGTAGCGAGCAGGGGGGGATGGAACACGCCCGGAGTAATCTTTTCACCGGAGCTACCTGCTTTGTCACGCCGCTTCCGGAAAACCCTCCAGAGGTGGTTGAAAAACTGGTCAAATTTTGGGAAGCGCTGAACATGCGGGTCGTTTCGATAGACCCGGAAATGCATGACCAGGTGGTTGCGCACATCAGCCATTTGCCCCATTTATTGGCCTCCAGCCTCTGTGCCTACCTCGCGACAAAGGATGGGTCCTGGGGAAATTACGCTGGCGGGGGGCTGCGCGACACGACCCGCATCGCTTCCGGCGACGCGGCTTTATGGCGGGATATTTTGACCGAGAATCGCGCTCAGGTCCTTGGTGCGATTGAAGGTTTTGAAGCAACCTTATCCACTTTGAAAGCCCGGCTTTCGGCGGCCGATGATGAGTCGGTCAAGGCCTTGCTCGCGGAAGGGAAAACCTTCCGCGACCAGCTTCCTTCCCCCGCATCAGATACTTGATAATTTTGGCAAACCTTCCATTTCTTTAAGCGTGCAAGATCCACTCCCCATCACCCCTTTCAGGCATCCTCTCGAGGCGCAGGTAACGCTGCCCGGTTCGAAAAGCATCACCAACCGTGCCCTCTTGCTCGCTGCGCTTGCGGAGGGGACCACAGTGTTGAAAGGTGCGCTTTTCAGCAGGGATACCGAGCTAATGCTGGAGGCCTTACAGACGCTTGGTTTTGATATAAAGGTCGATCGCCAAGCCTGCGCAATCGAAGTTCGGGGAGGGGGTGGCCAACTCCCTAAAAAGAAGGCTCAGCTAAAGGTAGGCAATGCGGGTACCGCTGCGCGCTTTTTGACGGCGATGCTGGCTTTGCATCCGGATGGACGCTACGATCTCGACGGTGATCCGGCGATGCGCAAGCGCCCGATGTCCGGGTTAACGGATGCCTTGGCGGCGCTCGGTGCCGCTGAGTTCATATTTCATGGTGAAGCGGGGCATTTCCCATTCACCATGGTGACGAAGGGGTACCCGGAGGGTGCTGCCGCAACCGTTGATGCCCGAGCCAGCAGCCAAATCCTGTCAGCCCTTTTACTTGCTGGCCCCGCGTCCGGTGCTCACTTGACATTGACCTGCGCTGGGGTGCGTCCGGCCTATGTGGAAATCACCCAGGAAGTGCGGCGGAGCTTCGGCGCCTGTACGGATAATCCAGGGGATGACGATGTGTTTGCCTTGCAACCCTGCGCTTACAAGGCACCCGAAGCGGGGGGAGTGTATCAAATTGAGCCTGATGTTTCGGCAGCGAGTTATTTCCTCGCCCTTAATTTGATCCACGGCGGCACCTTGCATTTACCCGGACTGGGCGCTGAGCCGATGCAGGGAGATGCACGCTTCGCCGCTGTCCTAAGTTACCACGGTTTATCTGTGGAGGTGGAGGCCATTGAGGATGGGTCCCGCTGGCACGTCGAAAGCCCCGGTTTGGAAGGCCTCGAGGGGGTGGTTTCCCGGGAAATCGACTTTGAAACCTTCTCAGACACTTTTCTGACCTATGCAGCGATAGCACCCATTATCGGAGGAGACGTCTCGATCGTCGGGATCGAGCATACCCGTCGGCAAGAGACCGACCGCATCGCGGGCATGGCAAGGGAGCTCGCTGAACTCGGGCAAATGGTACAGGAAACGTCTGGCGCTTTGACGATTGCTCCAAACCTTGAGGAATTGCGCGTTCGTGCCATTCGCGCCCGCAGAGCGGGGCGTCTGCTCACCGTCAAAACTTACGATGATCACCGCTTTGCCATGAGCTTTGGAATTTTGGGAACCTACGATTTATTGGGAGATGGAAAACCGTGGTTGGCGATTCATGATCCCGCCTGCTGCGGTAAGACCTTCCCCTCCTTTTTTGAGGTATTGGAGGCCTGTCGTCCGGAGTCCGGGGCTTCTTAGGTGTAGAGCTGGTTTACCTTCGCGCTTGTGTTTTGGCCAAACCTCGACTTCGTACGGGGCATGAAATGTCTGCAAGGTTTCTTCTTAGTCTTTTTACTGACGCTTACAGCGCTCACTCCCGCAGCGCAGGCAACGAGTAACCTTCGGGTTGTGTCGTGGAATATTGAGTGGTTTCCGGGGCTTACCCTGGCTCCGGAGCAAGCGGATGCGGATGCGCACATGGAGCAGGTTCAGGGGGAGCTTGCGCGTTTGAGTCCTGACATTTTGATCGCATCCGAAATCCGGGATCAGCAAGCCTTTATTGAACTGACCTCAGTGGTGCCGGGGCTCAATCCCGTGGTGGTCTCCGCTTATCCCAGCCGCTACGGTGAGGGTTTCTGGCCGCAGCAGTTGGCGATTGCCTCGCGGCTTGAGGTGCAGGCAACGTGGTGGGAATCCTTTCGGCCGACCCACGCCAGTCAGGTGAGGGGTTTTGCCTGCGCCGTTTTGCGTGTGCCTGAGAGCGACGAGGTTATTTTGGTGTACGCGCTGCACCTAAGGAGCAACCGGGCTAGAACTCAGGAACAGACCGAGTCTAACTACACCATTCGAGAGGATGCTGTGGTGCAGTTACTCGCTCACATTGAGGAAATGGAGCGGCTCCGCTTTCCGAACAATCTGCGCGGCGTCATCGTTGGGGGTGATTTTAATACCAATCACGATGGCCAGTTTGGAGATGATACGATTGCCCGTATGGAAGCGGCTGGTTTTCACAATACCTGGAGGGGGGTGGCCCGTGAAGACCGCTTAACTTGGCGCGGGAGCGATCGCTTTGAGGCAACTACCTTCGACTATATCTTTACCAAGGGATTTCCGGAAACCGTGGGAAGGCTCATTGAAGTGGAAGAAGGTGCAAGCGACCACTGGCCCGTCGGTGTATTGCTCCCTCTCGAAGCTTCAGAGTAGGCAATCGCTTATCGGTCGAGATATTCCTGTGTTTGCCACCATTCTTCGACAAAGGCGTTGATGGCAGCTTGATCCGGAAGCGCGATAAATTCCAGGCTTACGCCGTTGATACAGTAGCGCAATCCCGTGGGGGCAGGCCCGTCCGAAAAGACGTGTCCAAGGTGTGACCCGCAAATGGCGCAGTGGACTTCGATCCGGGTCATGCCAAAACGCCGATCCTGACGCTCTCCAACCAGACCGCTCGCAACCGGTTGATAGAAGCTCGGCCAACCCGTGCCCGAATCGAATTTTTCACGGCTACTGAAGAGCGGCGCACCACTCCCCCGACAAACATAAACGCCCGTTTCTCTATTCGCGTCCAAGGGGCTGCTGAAGGGACGCTCCGTTCCCTCCTCGCGCATGACCCGGTATTCCTGGGCTGAGAGCATGGAACGCCACTCCGCCTCGGTTCGGACGAGGGGAAAGTCACCCTCCTCGGCACTGACTTGAGGTGAGGCCCAGAGATAGGCGGCGGCTCCGACCACGATGAGGACGCTGAGGCCGGCAAAGATAGAAAATGAGCTTTTTTTCATAGGAGGATTGTGAAGGTGGGAGGGTGTTGAAGGGGAATTTATTCAACCGGCAGGTATTTTTGCTTCTCAAACCAAGCGGCCACATACGCGGCGATGGCCTCACGGTCGTCAAAGGCAAGGAAGGTGAGGCAGGCGGAATTGATACAATAGCGCAGGCCAGTTGGTTGCGGACCGTCCGGGAAAACATGCCCCAGATGCGAACCGCAGACCGCGCAGTGCACCTCCGTCCGCAACATCCCGTGGGAGCGGTCTTCAGTGGTGCCCACGACCCGTGGATCGACTGCTTGATAGAAGCTCGGCCAACCGGTGCCCGAATCAAATTTGTCAAAACTGCTGAAAAGCGGCGTTTCGCAACCGCGACAAAGGTAGAGTCCGTTGGGCCCCCCTTCATCAAAGCGGCTACAGAAGGGAGGTTCGGTGCCATGCTGCCGCATGATTCGGTACGCTTCCGGGGGCAGGCGGGCTCTCCAATCAGCGTCGGTCAGTTCAAAGGGATACTTAGGCTGGGATGATGCGTCACTCATTTTGAAAATTTTCAGGGAGATTACTTACATGTATAGCAAGCAAGGCTAATTAACTCGGTCGGCAAAGCAACTTGGGAAGCCTCCTTCTTGTTCGGCGGAGACAAAACCTTGATTGCCTGGGTCGTGAAGATGTGAGTATGGTTTTGCCATGAATAGTGTTCAATTGATCTACGCCTCCTCAGCCTGCGCGGATATGCGGTACCTCGGCCAAGTCATGGTTCCCGACCCTTTTATGGCCTTCATCGTGGAGGGACGTTCCATCGCAGTCCTCAACCAGCTTGAGTATGCGAGGGTTTGTAAGTGCGGGCGTTTTGATGAGGTGCTCCTCCAAGAGGCGATCGCCGAAAAAGCGGCGGCTTATTTCCAAAAAGCGGTTTCGGCGGTCAGGACGATCGATTTAATGGTGTATTTGCTTTCCGAATATTCCACCGGGTCGGTCTGCGTGCCGAAAGATTTTCCGGCGGGTCTTGCCTTCGAGCTAAAAGCCGCTGGCATCGACGTCAGTTGTGCGACGGGGGCCTTCTTCCCACAGCGCGTTAAAAAGAACGAAGCCGAGCTCAAAGCCCTCAAGGCGGGTAACCGGGCCAGTGCGGATGGCATTCGGGCAGCTATGGCTGTACTCGAGGAAGCAAAGGTAAAAAATGGTCGCCTCGTTCACGGCGGTCGCGCGCTGACTTCCGAGCGACTCCGGGAGGTGATAGAAATTGCTTGCCTGAAGCACGATGCGGTCAGCGAGAGCGTTATCGTTGCGGGTGGACGCCAAGCCTGTGATCCGCATGAGGTGGGGCATGGTCCGCTAAGCGCGAATGAGCTCATCATTATTGATGTCTTTCCTCAGGTTCGCTCGACCGGCTATCACGGAGACCTCACCCGTACCGTTTTAAAAGGGCGGGCGACGGATGCCCAGCGCCAGCTGGTGGCGGCGGTCCGAGCCGCCCATTCGGCGGCGGTGAAAACTTTGAAGGCAGGCATTTCGGGGGCAGCGGTGCACGCCGCAGCAAAAGATGTCTTCCAGGAAAAGGGCTATGCCACTGGTCGAGTGGACGATCATTTTGAAGGGTTTATCCACTCCACCGGGCACGGGCTCGGCCTTCAGGTGCACGAGGAACCAAGAGTCAGTCCAAGTGGGGAAGTGCTCCCCGAGGGGGCTGTGGTGACCATTGAACCAGGCCTTTATTATCCCCAACTTGGGGCGGTTCGGATTGAGGATGTTTTTCGCGTGGGGAAGGAGGGCGCCGAAAAGCTCTCCCGTTTGAGCTACCAGTGGGAAATCGCCTAGCGAAGTCGGTCCCCGAGACTTTCAGCATATCCGGCCAATTCAAGATAGGCGCGGCCGAGGGGTTCGCCGGTTTCGCCATTGATCACAAGACAAGCGCCTTCCCAGTAGGGAATACCCCCGACGTCGCCGGAAATTTCCTGCGCGTCGAGGAGGGGTTTGAGTTTTAGCGCGAGTGGGTTTCCGCTGTCCGGGTCTGTGGTGTGAATGGTGACTTCGATAGGGTAGCGGGTTCCACTCTGCGGACTGCGCCACCACCGCGTGCGTTCCCACCGAAAAGCAGAGGGTCCAAAGCTTTGCACCCGGGCATCCGCATCAATCCACATAATTCTCGAGTAGGCGTCGGCACTCCCGTCTTCCCTGCGAAGGATGTATGCTTTGATCTCGCGTCCATCCTCGAGCTGAATTGCCGTCCAATCCCAACCCTCCAGTCCAGTGCTGAGTTGTCGACTGGCGATTTCGTGGTCCATCCAACTGCGGCCTTCCACGGTGAATTCCGTGCCGTTGAGATGGACGGTGCCGCGGGTCTTGAGGTTCGTAAAACTCAGGTAGTAGCTCGTTGCCGCGGGGTGCGGACCTTTGCGGGAGACACCATCCTCGCCAAAGCGGATCAGCGGTTTGGTCGGTTCCAAGTTCAGGTGCACCCGCACGTTATCCTGTAGGGTGAAGTGGAGCTCCATTTCTTCAGTGTCGGGATTTAGCATGACAAGGTGCCAGTTGCCGTTGCGTACGTCCATGCCTTCGACACTCGCCGATGCGTCCCAGCCGTCGCGGTTAAGCCGCTCTTCATGGTAAAAGCGTCCGTCGCTGATATCGGTCAATGCCATGTGAGCCATGTAAAACTGCCGGTCACCAAAATACCGGTCTCCACGGGTGCCTTCCAAAGGGGCCGCCGTTCGGAAAAAAGTCGCTTGATAACCGAAGGCTCGTCCTTCGGCTGTATCCATTTGCCCCGTCAGGTACCACCATTCAATTTTGTAGGCGGGGTGGCTGCCGTGAGCGCGGGGAAAGGTGAGCTCCGTTTGCGGACTCGGGATGGGGAAACCCTCTTCCGTGAGCTCGGCGCGTATTTGATTTGGGCTGCCTTGTAAGGAAGAGCCTGCCAATAGAATAAAACCGGCGAGAGCGGAAAAGTATCTCATATGCGCATTCATGTGGACGCCTCCGTTGAGTTGATTTGTTTACCCGTGGCCCACCATCCAACAAGGTAAGCGGTGAGGGCCCCGGTGATTAAAATGGCAGCTCCCAGACTGATCAGGTAAACCCACGGCACCGCAAATTGTAGCGTCCAGCCAAAGGATTGCTTGTTAATCACAAAGACCAGCAGATAGCCCAGGGCGAAGCTCAGGGCGATGCCTGAAAAGATCCCGACGAGGGCAATGCCCGCGCCCTCGACTGCGGTCATCAAGGCAATTTCTCCCCTCCGCATACCCAACTGCCTAAGCGTTTTCAAGTCGGCCGCGGATTCCCTCAAAATATTGCTGAGGGCCAGGGCGAGTCCGATCAGCGCAATAAAAATACCGATCACTTCCAGCGCACGGGTAATGGAAAAAGTTTGCTTAAAGATGGTCAGGGCGGTTTCCCGTAATTCGCGGTTGCTCCGGATGTTCAGGCCAGGATGGTCGGCCCGCCAGACCTCCAGAACCGCAGCCGTTTGCCCGGGATCATTCAGAAAAACCGTGAGGTTGGTTAGCGCAGTGATTCCGTAGAGTTGCTCCATGATGTTACGGTCGATGAGCAGCTGTCCTTGCTCGTTGCCGTAGTCAGCCTGAACCGCCACGATCCGGAGTGGTTGGGTGCCTTGCGGGGTTGGCAATTCGACCAAGTCCCCCGCCGCGCGGCCGAAGCGTTCCAAAAACGCCTCGTTGGCAATGGCCGGGATGGTTTTGCCCGGCGCCCACGTGGACCTTTGTTCAAAAATGCCCTGGGCCGGGGGCGTCAACCAAAGCAAAAACTGCCGCTCATTGAGTAAGCTCAAGTCTGAGCCAGCGATGAAAGTGGAAGTACCCTGGATTTCGATGGGGAGGCTGAGAAAGGGGTCTACGGCGGCAACCCGGGGGTCCGACGCGAGGGCTCTCCAGGTTTCCTCGCGTATCCGGTTTCGGGAGTCCGCACTTTGCGCACCGGCACTGGTTAAGTAGAGTTCCGCTTGAAAACGCACATCTATCCAGGAACGGACCGTTCGATCAAAGCTCCCCACCAGCACGGCCATGGAAGCAGCCATCGCCGTCGCCACAAAAAGTCCGGCAGCGGCAAGCCGATGACGGCTACTGGCCCGGCGCAAACGGCTGGCTCCCAAGTGAAGGGCGGGGTGCCAGGCACACGCGCTGATGGCCGCCTTTGAGAGCGGACGAAAGAGGCTGGTTGCGGCAAGGGTGCCGCCCAGTAGCCAGAGCAGTGCGGTGACATAGCCGGGAAGCGGGAAGCGACCTCCGCCGTCCAGGGCAAGCGGTGGTAAAAGACTCACTCCAGCACCGAGCAGGAGCAGGCACCAGCCGAGCAATGGACGGCGGAGTAATTTCAGCCCCGGAGTCCAGTTGCCCGCGGAGAGGACTTGTGCGGGCGGGGTGGCCGCCGCGTCCTTCAGGGGTAGCCACCCGGCAAGCAAGCTGAAACACAGCCCGAGGAGTAAGCCAATGCCCACATCCGCGAGGTTGAGCGTCGCGGCTGCACTGGCGCTGGAAAGGTACAGCGCATTCACCGTTTGCGCGACGGCCAGGACGGTAAACTGAGCCAGACCCCATCCCAGGAGGATCCCGAAAAAACTCCCCACCGCACCGAGCACAAAAATCTCCAAAAGCCAAAGTTTGCGCAGTTCTCCGGTGGTTAAACCGAGCGATCTTAGAATGGAGATTTCGTGCCGCCGCCGCACCACTGCGGCATCGAGCGCTTGGGTCACCAGGTAGATCCCGACGAGCAGGGCGATCAGGGAGAGCACGGTGAGGTTCAGTCGAAAGGCGGCGGTCATACGTTCGCCGGACGAACGCTCAACCATGGGGTCGCGGATTATCCACCGCTCCGCCGCCTTTTGCTCAAGGGCCCGTTGGGCCGACGCCAGCCTTTGCTTCTTGTGCGGACCCTCCGGGAGTAATAGGTCAACTTGAGAAATCTGCCCGGATTCATCGGTCAGTTGCGCCAAAGCGCTGAGGTCCATAACGAGCAAGTTTTCAGGCACTGGCACGGCACCCCGTACGCGGGGTAGGACGCCGATGACCTCAAATTCAATTTTCTGGTCCGCTAAAATCAACGGGAACGCACTCCCGGCTTCCAAACCATGACGTCGGGCGACGGCTGTGCTCACAAATAGATGACGCGGATTGCGAATCGTATCCCAAATGCCGCCACCCCGGCCTCCCTCAAGGTCAATAAAACGGCCCCCTCCCTCGATTTGCGTTTGGAGATTTTGCAGGGCGATCAAATCCAGCCCCAAAACTGTAAAATTTTCTCTCCCAAAGCTTCCGACCTGTTCGTCCGGGGGAAGGGCGGCACTGCTTC
>PWZW01000216.1 GCA_003567255.1 Puniceicoccaceae bacterium
GGTATCGATCTCACGCAGGCTCTTCGCCTGTGCCAACTGACAAAACAGCATCGAGACGAAGTGATCCCAGCTGGCGAAGCCTTTACTGCGAGCTTCACTACCGGTCTGACGCACCAAGCGCCGGAAATCATCCCGGTCGACCAAAGAAAGTAGTTGGCTGAATAGACTACTCGTGCCAATGTTCATGACAGCCTCCTTGCGTTAGGTTCTTGTTTTTCATCAAACCTATTAAGACGCAAGTGAGGCTACTTTTCAAAACCTGTTTTGGACACTAGTGTCCTTTACGGAAGCGCGGGTCGGCTGCAGACCGTGACCGATGGCGTGGACATCAAAGCCCTCAAAGAAGTCCACGGCAAGACGCACCCGTCTTCGAATTTACAAGCTTGAAAAATCCCGAAATACAGCCATGTTAAGCAACATGAATGCCGCCCAGATTATTGAAGAAATCCAGCGCCTTCCCGGTAATGAGCAGGGTAAGGTTGTTGAGTTCGTGCGCCATTTACCGAATGCCGAAACGATTGCTGCGATACATGAACCCCTTCAAGAAGGACGTTCTTTTAAGAGTGCAGCCGAGCTTTTTGCAGCGATTGACAAAGAGGCTTGATGCTTAAGATCCGCGACAAGCGTTCTTTTCGCAAAGACTACCGCAAGCTGCGTTCTTCTGGCAAAGACCTTTCGAAGTTGGCCATTGTGATTGATACGCTGGCCACGGGTGAGTCCTTGGCGGAGAGCTACCGGGATCACGCTTTGATTGGAAATTATCTTGGCTGCCGAGAATGTCACATTAGCCCCGATTGGCTGTTGATCTATTAGACGGCGGAGACGGAACTTATCCTCGTGCGCACTGGGTCGCACGGTGAGCTGTTCGGATGATTTATCCTCTATTAGCCGCTCTTTTCGTCTGGAAAGCCGACAGAAAGGACCTTGCATCGATGCCCTCGAGGTACGACACGAAGACATCGGAAACACTGAGATGGGTGGATGCCATCGAATGCGCTTCGTTTCCGTAAACTGCGTACACCTGCTTGAAATGGGTGAAAGGTGGCAAAGGTAGGTTAAAGCCTCATGATCTTCACCGACCCAATCCTCGATCTGCGTGGGAAGTAGGTGAACCTGATTCTAATCCGCCTCCAATACTTCAACCGTGCTTAAATATTCATCAATACATCTGCATTAGGTCTCGGTGCTTTTATTGAGACAGCTTCCTTGCGGGCGTCCAGTAACGGCATTCGCCATTAAATTAAAAGGCGATGTTTTGACGTAAGCGTCCATCAGCGGTAATGAGCGGTGTCCAAGCCCCGATGAAACTTTGGGCATGGCACCGGCCGATGTTCTGTTTGCTTTATTGTACGGAAACGGGGGAGGCAGCGCCGTAGTAGGATCGATATAAAATCCCACAAAATTGCAGATGACTCACTTTTTTGGAAAGAGTTCGGCGATTTGATTGGCGTATTTGGCTTCGATGACGTGGCGGCGCAATTTATGGAGGCTGGTAATCTCTTCACCAATGGTGAAAGGCGTTTCCACCAAGGTGACTGCATGGATGCGTTCGTAGGGTTTGAAACCGTTTTTACCTGAAATTTCGGCCTTCACCAATCTGCTGATGGTTTTTTTCAGGGAAAGCTTGGCATCCTCGCTCGCTGAGGCCCCATCCTTGACGCCGACACTGTCCCAAGCCTCTGGACTGGGGACGGCAAGGAGCGCAAGGTGGCGTTGGTCCTGGCCCAGGACAGCGCATTGTTCAATAAATTCGAGTTGGCGAAGGCGCATTTCAATCGGGCTGGGTTCAAGGTTTTCGCCGCTGCTCAGGACAATGGTTTCCTTGCAGCGGCCCATCACGCGAAGGCATTCGTTCCAGGTAACGAGGCCAAGATCTCCGGTATGGAACCAGCCATCGCGAAGGGCCTTTTGGGTCGCCGCTTGGTTTTTGTAATAGCCGGGCATGACCTGCGGGCCGCGCACGCAGATTTCGCCCTTGCGCATGCGGCCACCATCGGCTCGCTTGGGGGCGGGGTAGAGGACTTCCCCGGTCTCCGGATCGACCAGCCGCAACTCGGTTTCGGGGATCAGTGGACCAACGGTGGATAGCACGCGCAAGTCCATCCGGCGCACGGCCAGCACTGGAGCGGTTTCGGTCAATCCGTACCCTTCCAACACGGTGATACCAATTTTGTTGAAAAACAGATCAATCTCTTTGGGCAGGGCACCGCCCCCCGAGATTGTCCCCCGAAGGCATCCACCGGCCACCTGCCGCAAGCGCTCAAGGACGGCGGCATTAAAGAAGCCATACCACGGCAGCACGATAAACCAGCGGAGCACTTCGAGGGGGACCCGAAGCCAGTGTTTCAACGGGGATCGCGGTCGGTTTTGCAGCTCATTTCCCTGCAAGTAAGTGACCGCCGTGAAGTGTTGGCCACTTAGCCACAATGCTGTGTGAAAGAGTCCACGTCGGACGGGGTGCGCCTTTTCGACATTGCTGAGAATCCTGCCGTGTAAACTCTCCCACAATCTTGGCGCTGAGGCCATAAAAGTGGGTTCCACTGCCTGCAGATCGTCGGCAAAGGTACGAATCGAGGAATAGTAGGTGCAGCAACCGAGCCGGAGGGTAATCATTTCCAAAACCCGCTCATAAATGTGCCAAATCGGCAGTAAAGAGAGGGCGCGGTCACGCCAAGTCAGCGGCATTGGGATATTTTTGATTTGGGAAAGGATATTTGCGTGGGTGAGCATGACCCCTTTGGGATCTCCGGTCGTTCCGGAAGTGTAGATCAGGGTGAACAAGTGCTCTGGGCGGAGGGCGTCAGCGCGCGCTTTGAGTTCGGCTCGCGCTTGTTCGGGTGCTTGGCTCAGGCGCTTTTTGCCGGCGGCTTCGAGGGCCGCAAGGGTGGATACGTTGCTTTCGTCAGCGTGGGCCTCACCTTCGAACAAAATGAACCGCAGCTTCCGGTTTTGTCCCTCGGTTATTTTTTGAATGCGCTCCAATAGCTTACGGTTTTCAACAAAGGTTAGTTTGATCTCTGCGTGTTTCAGGATGTAGCTCAGCTCGCCATCGGTCACGTCGCTCCCGCGCGGTACATCGATCGCCCCGGCAAACTGCAGGGCCCCGTCAGCCAGGATCCACGCCTCGCGATTGTCCGAAAAAAGGCCCACCCGATCCTGCAGCGAAACGGCCTCCGCCATCAGGCCCAAAGCGATATGTTCGGCCCGTTCCTTAAGCGCTGCGAAAGAAAGCGGGCGCCAGACACCACGGCGCTCCCGGGTAGCAAACGCCGGTAATCCGCCATAGCATTTCGCTGCTTCGGTATAGAGGTCACCAAGGTGGCGGAGTGCTCCAAACGGGGGGAAAGCATTTGCTTTGTGGGCGGGGTTCACGGCCATGGTTCGAACGGGGGGATTCACCAAAGCTCAACTCTTGATGGATCGCATCGGAAAAGCAAACTCAGGTTTGCGGGGAGGCGGTGGGCACGGGTATCAGTCCAGCGTCACCCATACCAGCACGCCCTCCTCAACCAGATCAAAAAGTTCGATCAGCGGGGCATTGGCGAGGAGGACACATCCGGCGCTGAAAGGCGTACCGAGCTGTGCTTCACGGTTGGTTCCGTGAATGTAGACATAGCGCTCCCAGGCATTGTGCCCGGGGATTGCATTGAGTTCCGGTTCGATGCCGCGCAAACGGAGAATCCGCGTGGTGATGAGGTTTGTTTGCTGATCCTCGGGAGGCAACAGGCTGTAATGATCGGCCACTTTTTGGCGGCCTTTAAAAACGCTGCCCACAGGTGCATTATCCCCGATCTTTGCTCCGATACAGTGCAAACCCAA
>PWZW01000292.1 GCA_003567255.1 Puniceicoccaceae bacterium
AACGTTGATAAAAACACAAGGCGGCAGAATAGACCACTCCGTCGAACGTCAAAGTTTTGCTTATCCATAGAATAATGGTTATTACAAAACAGGTACCCTTGTCAAAAGCACACACGCATTCGCCTACCTCGTAGCGGCAGCGCGACAGCGATGCCAACCCGCCGAGCACAAGCCCCGCCTTTCCACGGCCTTTGGCAGCGGGAGCCTTGGCTTTTTAAATGAGATTGATTCTCTTAAATTAAATTCTTGCTTCGTCTTAAAATCCGCCACAAAGCCTTGGACGATGCTAATGACAAAACAGGCTTTCTTTATCCGTCGATACCGGACGGCAACGACTTCACTATCCACCGGAATCCTCCTTGCCTTCTCCGGGGTCCTCTTGGCCGACGCATCGGAAGCGAATGCCTTCGAAACGCGCGCGACGACACGCGAAGTCGAGCCTACGGTCGTTGTCTCGACCCGCACGCCCCTTCCACTTGACCGCGTTGCGCCGAGCGTCAGTGTAACTGATGGGGCAACGCTCGACGCTTTTCAAATCCGCGACTTTGCTGCCGCCCTTGGTCGGGAGGCTGGTTTTTCCGTCGCCACTGCTGGAGCACCGGGTGCGCAGACATCCATCTTTGTCCGCGGCACCAATAGCAACCACACGTCATTTTTTCTTAATGGACGTCGTTTGAACCCGGGTTTGGCGGGAAATTTTAACCTCCCTACCATTCCCTTCGAAAATCCCGGGAGTGTGCAAATCGCCCGGGGTCCCTCTTCCGTACTTTTTGGAGCTGAGGGCATTGGTGGCTCGGTCGATCTGCGACAAAACCTCCCCCACGAGGGATCCGCCGGCTTTCTGGAAGGAGAAGTCGGCTCCTACGCGTACCGCCGGACGCGCTTCGGTTTACAGGTAGCTGAGGAAGCCCTCCGCTTTGGTCTGAGCGGGAGTTTTCTTGAAACCGACAACGCCCGGGACAACAACGCCTATCAGCGCACCTCGGTCGTCCCTCAGCTCGAATACGTGCTTTCCGACGCCATTACCCTGGAACTCGTCAGCTCCTACGTGGAAAGTGACTTGCGCCTCCCCGGCAACCGCTTCAACCCTACGCCGCTTGATTTTCAGGAAGATCAATCCTGGCTCCTTTCACCGGGAATCCGCATCGAAAACGACGATCACCGTTTTCAATTTTTCTACGCCCGCAGCGAGGCCACGATCACGGGCTTCACCTTTGGCACGCTGGAGCGGCTCACGTTTGAGGCGGACGAACTCAACGCCCAGTACGACTGGCAGGCGCAGGACGCACTCCTACTCTCCGTGGGCGCACTGCTTCGAGACGACACCGTGGAACGTTTTGATGTATCCACCCAAAGCCAGGCTTACCGCAACCAAAGCACGCAAGCCGGGATCTTTCTGCAGGGCCAGTATACTCCCAGTGAACTTTGGGAATTCCGCCTCGGCGGTCGTGCTGACCGCTATTCGGACTATGGCAATCCGCTCACCGGAAGCGCCGAAGTCTTGCTGCACCTCCCCGCGGCGAACCTCACGCTTTTCACTCGGGTCGCCTCCGCCTTTGCGCCTCCCCCAGAGCAAACTTTCGCTTTCGGCGCAGAGGGCAGCCTCGACCCCGAAAAAACCACCAGTTACGAGATTGGCCTCCGGCAAAGTCTTCGGGAAGACAGCTTGCAGTGGACCGCCACCGTCTTCCGAAATGATGTCAAAGACCTCATTGATTTTGAGTTTAACTTCGATCCGATCACCTCTGCGTTCACATCCACAGCCTTTAACGCGAGACGGGCCACGACCGAAGGACTCGAAACCTCCGTGCAGTGGTCCCCAACAGAGTATCTAAGCCTATCCGGGAATTACACCTACCTGCACGCGATTGACCAGGATGCGTCCGATCGTCGCCTGCTCCGTCGGCCTCGGCACCTCGTCAACCTCGCCCTAAGCACACGCCCCCACGACCGATTAAGGATGGGGCTCGAAGGGCAAGCGGTGATCGACCGGAAGGACGTGGATCCGCAAACCTTCGCATCTGTCAACGCTCCCGATTACCTGGTCTTCCGTCTGGTTGGGGAGTGGCAGCTCAACGACACGTTCAGCCTCTTTGGCCGCGTCGAAAACCTCCTTGATAAAGACTACGAGAGCATCCTCGGCTTTCCTGCCCTCGGCCGCACTGGCTACATCGGCTTAAACGCGCGGTTTTAAAAGCGCGGCTCAATCACCAGACGCTCCCCCGCTCGGATCGTGCGCACGCCCCCGGTGTCCGGCTCTGCATCGTTGCGCCAAACCTGCACCTTGCCCCCTCCTGCGGGCAGGCCCTCGGGGGCGATCCACTGCCAGCGCCCCACTTCGCAAAAATCCATCACCCTCCCAAGTTCCCAACTCAAGCCGGGCAAGTCCCCACGCACATAGGGTTTATTTCCGATCCCGATCAAAACCTGTGCCTCAACCACGGTATCCTTCGCGCTGGCTTTGGGTGCTTTGGCTGAAGCCTTTGGCAAATCGTCAAAAAGGAGCGGCGCTGCCGCGGGACGAGCGGATTCGGGTTCAGCCACCGCAGTAGCCACACCACCCTCGTCGTCTGAGGATGCATACGCGCTTGCTGACCCGGAGCTGACTTGCGAAGGTTTTGCCTTTGCTCCGGGAGCGGGCTTTGCTTCCGCCTCGGTCACGATTGGCATTTCATTGGTATGCGACGTACCCTCGGCATCGTCGTCGGCGACAACGGCATTTTCGACTGAAGGCTCAACCTTTGCCTCACCTCTTTCCTCTGCCTCAGCATCAACCTCAGAGGAAAGATCCACTGCGGAGCTTTGTGTTTTCACCTCAGTGCTTTCAACCTCCGCTTCGGAGGTATCGGGCGGTGCTTCGGGCGCCGCCTTGGATCCGGCGGGTATCGGTGCTGGAGCGAACAGCGGCTTGTCGGACTCATTGCCGATAATCCGTTTCACCGCAGGCGAGGAACCGGAGCCTTGGGGATCGGCCGTCATCGCGCGGACGAGCAGACCCTTACCCGAGGATCGACGTTGACGCCGAGGCGCCACGTTCGGTGCTTCCGACGCTTCGCCCATCGCCTGCAACGCCGTAACGGCAGCTTGCAAACGGGACACCTCCTCAGCAAGGGCTTCATTCGGGGCGGTCTTTTCCGCTCCCGTCGCGGTGCGCTCAGCTTCAACCAGCTCACGGATTGTCTGCAGCTCCTTGCCGAAGCCCTCCATCTGCTCACGACTGCGCTCAAAGCGTTGCAGCAAACGGTCGATGCGGTCCTTCGCTTCAGCGGAAGCACCTTCGTTTTCGGCACGCCAATCATTGAGCTCGGTGCGAAACTGTAAGACCGTCTCGACCTGCTTGGCAAAAGTGCTTGCCTCAACCTCGATCCGGTCGCCCACCGCCTCGGCCGACTGATTATTAGCTTCCAAGCGATTCAGCGCCGCAGTCATCTGCGCCTGTTGCTCCGTGGCTTTCGCCTGAGTCTGTGCGACGGCGGCAAACAAATCTGCCCGCTCTTCGGTGAGGCCCTCGGCGAGCGAGCGCAAGCGGGTTTGATACTCCCAGACGTAGGGAAACACCAGGGCTACCGCCCCAGCGACAACCGCGAGCACGGCAACCGTCGCTACGGCAGCGTTCATCGATCCCTCGTGCAGAAAGAGCAAACAGAGCGCAAACACCACGCATGCACCGTCGCCCAACCAAAAGGGCCACTTCGCGAGCTCCCCCGATGTTTCAGTCGTTTCGTCTATGTCCCATTCGCTCAACAGCTTGCAGGTTCACAAATGAAGCCGCCCTTTTCAATCCTTTCTTGGTGCCTTTCCGATTTTTATGGGACGT